>NZ_RAPN01000006.1 GCF_003610535.1 Mangrovibacterium diazotrophicum
GACTGCCGGGGCAACTTTATCTTCGACTGTTACAACTGCAGTGCATGTTGATACGTTTCCGTTGACATCAGTTACAGTCAGTTCAACATTATTGGGTCCGACGTTATCACAAGTGAATGTGTCATTATCGATTACGCTGGAAGCAATACCACAAGCATCTGATGCTGATTTTGTAACATCGGCTGCGGTGATGGAAACATTGCCTGTTTCATCCAGCTGAACGGTGATGTTCTGGCATTCGACAGCCGGGGCAACTTTATCTTCAATAGGAGTAGTTAAATGATCGCTATTATCTGTTTCATCAGCATCGTTATAGTCACCTTGTGCAAAGGCTTTATTCGTCACCGAACTCCCCACCATGCTACACTGATTTGCCTGCACTGCCAATAATCCCACTCTGGTCTGACCTGCACCTAGTTGTGCCACATTCCATGTATAAATTCCATTTCCCAGGTCATTAGCAGAATAGCTATTCGTAACAGTCAGTCCATCAGGAATAGTGTCCGTAACAACAACGTTGTCTTGAGCAATAATACCAATATTCTCAACCGATATTTGATAAACGTAATCTACACTGGGCTCCAAATAAGACGGATCCCCCACGATCGACTTTTCAACTTTAAGATTCGGCAATTTATATACATATACAATCCATGAACTAAAGTTATTCTGATCATCATCCTCTTGATCCGAACAATCTATGGAAGCTAAGTTGATGACCGGAGTTGTTCCTGGGTTAAAATTTAATGCATCCTTAATTGTCAGGGTATAGGAAACTGAACCTGACTCGCCTGGCTCAATATCCGGAACCGTCCAGATAATTTCGCCAGCACTTTCTGTTCCTCCATTACTGGCAGAAGTGAAAGTTGCGTGTGAACTATCGAAAATATCAGCAATGCCGACGCTAGTAGCCGTACAAGTTCCAATATTTTCATAAGTCAATGTATACGTCACAGCTTCGGCAAAATCAGCTTCAGAAACATTGGCTGTCTTCTTCAGTTGAAGATCTGGTTTATTTTCAACTGTCGTCGTCGTTTTTATTGTCCCCGACGTCGGATAACGACCGGTAGAGTTATTTCCATAATTATAGGTAGCATAAGCATTGTTTACGATCGAACCAGTGCAAGAAAAATTAGCTAAATCATTGACAAGCACTTTCACTGTTATCGTCTTTGAACCAACCAATCCATAATTTAAAGTTCCCAACGACCAAGTCGCTGTAGAACCGCTACCTGTAGTTGCACTCGGAGATGAAGACAAAAACGTCACATTTGAATCAAACTCATTAGTAACAACAAAGTTATTCGCTACGTTTTTATCGTTTGAGTTGTATGCAAAAATTGTATAAGTAAGTGTATCACCGCTCTGAACAGGATCTTGATCGTCAATTACAGATAGATTGACTAGTGGATAATTCGGGCTACCAACGATTTCCGTTGTTATGGTTTTTTCAGCTGATACTTGATCGTCTAATACGGAAGTAGCTGTAACATCGTGACAGCTCCATTTCCCTGGGTTTGACCCTATCGGCGCTGTAAGTTCGAATAAAATAATTCTGGATTCACCTGGTTCCAACCAACCAATACTCGTTATTGGATTACCTGAAATATCCAAGAATCGGAAGTCTAACGGATCAAACTGAAGACTTGAATCACATTGGCGATTTACAGCAGCTAAATCATATTTATCATACACATTCCCCTTATTTGTTACCTGCAATTGGTATACAATGACAGTTCCAGTGGATGATTTTATAACTCCTTGCAAATTATCTATCAATTCGACCGACTGACTTTCGACAACCGCTGTAGTCTGAATAGGATTTGTTACAACTGGAGTAGTCGTACCATCGCTTTGAATAGAAGCTGATAAATTCAATGAATTCGTTCCGCTTTGTGGCATGTAATAACCGGCAGACCCATCCGCTGTATGGGACTGAGTTCCGGCAATTATGCTAAAAGAAATCGTATGGGCCCCTGCACCTAGGCTCTCCAAATAACCAATTTGACTCTTATCCCATGTAATGTGACCTCCAGCAACTGTTCCTGCCGGAGAAGACGAATCAAAAGTATATTGCCCCGCAGTCGATGGCAAAGTTACATCAATTGCCACATTTGCTGCTGGAGTAGTACCTGCGTTGTAGAATAGCACCGTATAGGTAAGATGTTCACCAGGATCTGCCTCATCAGGACCAGAAATTGTGATTCTTAGGTCTTCATCTGCAAAAACCGTCAAAGAAGAAATCAAAAGTACGATTGAAAAAGCTAGCGCCTTAACATACTTCCAAAACACGAGGTAAATATTCGCTTTCATAGTCTAACATTTTTTTTCACCAAAGTTTCGTGCCGGTTGAAAAGAATAATTGCGTTAAACAGTCAACAGGCACAATAGCATAGTCTAGTCGAGTATCTTAAGAGATTTGTCTTCTTCGCCGTCAAGCAGATTGCGACAATCTCTCAGATGAGTACTATCTAAATAATTCACATTAAACTTCTTAGCAAATGACGCTCGCACTAATTGTGTAAAAAGCGATTCAACGCCATCCGACCCCTTTGGCAAAATGCGACAATACGAAAACTTGAATTTGGAAATCAATGAAATAATGATGTCCGCAGGAAAGTTGTCTTGTTTCCAATTTAACTTCTCATTTCTGATTGTAATAAAAAAAGCAGAAACAAAACATAATTCACCAGTTAAATAAAAATTCCACGTAGAAATTTCATTCATACACTTTCGCTTAGTCTGTCTTGCGGCAATTTCAAGCACACCGCATTTGCTTTTTTCCCACGTATCGCTTCTAGAAATTTTCAACAGTAGATTATGTTGAAAACTGTATGAGCAAGATACGGCGATGCGCAGATTAAAATCAATAGGCAGCTGCGAAGAGCCCCTCGATATTGGACAAATGGAGTATTTGAGGTACCAAAATAGGCAAATGGGGAATCGAAATATTTAGTATTGTTAACAAATAAGGCGAAAAAAACTGTTTTTCCGTGTGATTTTATGTTAAAACAAGTCCTTAAAACGTCAGATTTTTGTCAATTCTGAAAAAAAGTACGGGATTTTCCGGATATGCGAAGACCGCATATTTACAATAAGTTCGGCTAAATCAGTCCATTAATACGAGGAGCCATCTAAAGACTTATTGTAAAATTGTCTGCATCCTGCAAAACAGGGAACTTCCGGCGAAAATCATGGAGTAAATTCAACGAAAGCTTCGTTGACAAAATCTGTGTGGATCCGCTTGCTTCTGCGAGCACAGAACCGCGGGCGTCAAAAACAACACTACCTCCGCTATGAATAATTCCATTGCCGTCGTTA
The DNA here is from genome assembly GCF_003610535.1 of Mangrovibacterium diazotrophicum. NCBI lineage: Bacteria > Pseudomonadati > Bacteroidota > Bacteroidia > Marinilabiliales > Prolixibacteraceae > Mangrovibacterium > Mangrovibacterium diazotrophicum. The sequence continues at coordinate 3,322 of NZ_RAPN01000006.1, forward strand.
CCGATACGATTTACCCCCGCAACATAAACCTGATTCTCAATAGCCCGGGCTTTTAGCAAACACTCCCAAACCGCTTGTCTGGGTGCCGGCCAGTTCGCGCAATTCAAATATAGATCGTAATCGTTCCGATTTCGTGCAAAAACAGGAAATCTCAAATCGTAACAAACCTGGGGTAAAATCCGAAAACCTTTCAATTGGATGATCTTCCGCTCTTTACCGGGCATGAAATGGAAATCCTCCTCCCCAATCGAAAATAAATGTCGCTTATCGTAATATTCAATCTCGCCGCAAGGTTTTACAAAAAGAAAGCGGTTGTAGAATTTCGTTTCCTGCCGAATCATCAAACTACCCGCAACAACCGCATTCCGCGAAGTAGCTTGTTTTTTCATCCATCCAACGGTTTTTCCATCCATCGTTTCGGCAAAATCGGAAACCTGCATCGAAAAGCCAGTAGAAAACATCTCAGGCAATACCACCAGATCAACATCAGCGGGAAGATCCTGAAATAAAGCTTCAAAATTGGCAAGATTGGCCGCTACATTCTCCCAAACCAAATCAATTTGGATTAGGGAAAGTGTCAATATTTGATCTGATTCAGCCATACCAAAAGAAATTAATCGTCGAATGTAGACATGTCTGGATGCTTACCAATTAATCCGCGTGTACGGTAGTAAGCTTTCATACGTTTAATGTCTTCCTGCGGGTTATCGGTCAATTCCAGCGTCTCGTACCAGCCAATTTCCTTTCTGCCAAAATCGAAGAAGCCCAGGTAAACGACTGCGCCCGTTGCTTTTGCGATGGTATGAAAACCAGCTTTCCATCTGGTCGTTTTCTCCCGAGTTCCTTCAGGGGTAATGGCCAGGTGCATCACTTCCCGCTTATTCATTTCTGCGATAATCTGTTTAACGACCGATGCTCCTTTGGAGCGATCGATAGGAATAGCACCGGCTTTACGCAAGAAGAAGCCGACCGGCCAAAAGAAAAACTCTTTTTTGATGACAATATTCGCGACTCCGCCAACCGAAGTATAATACAAATAAGAAATAATGAAATCCCAGGCGCTTGTATGAGGCACGCCGATGATAATCGCTTTTTTGTGGGGCATCACTCCACTCACGGCTTTCCAGCCCAGGAGCTTCAACAAAAAACGACAAATAGCTTGCATAATATTATACAGTAATTTGATAAGTTTCGAAATAAGTTGCTGACGCGTAATCGCTTAGTAGTTTCACGGCAATCTGGCTGGGTTCGTAAAGCATGTGCACGCCTTTGTACGACACCAAAATCATCAGGAATCGTTTGGTATCAGGCCTCACGCCAGTGCGTTCCGAATCGGAAGTCGGCGTACCGAAAGCTCCAATTTCATCACGAAAAACAGGCATTCCTTCAATGTTCAGCTCTCCCCGACCTAAACCTTCGTAAGGCTCATTCGCTTTTCCGATTCCCATCGTCACTTTTCCTTTAATCTGATCGGCATCGTAACCGCCGATAGACAAACCGGAACTGATGGAAACAAAATTGAGCGCATCAACCACATTGTTAATCTGGTAGAGGCCCTTTTTACTCACCACGCGGCGGAGCAATGCTTCGGCTGAAAGGCGATAGCGAGCCGGATCCTTACCACAAGTTTTGTAGGCATCGCGCGATGTCGCAATGGCTTCGATGTGCCGAATGTCTTCAACTTCCATTCGAGATGAAATTTCCCGACACTTGGCTTCGATCAACCGCCATAAATCTTCCCGAAACAATTCAACCCTAACATTACATTCAATGCACGACAAATAAATGTCGGGGCATTTATCGGCCAGTTCTTCTGAAATCTTAATATTCTTCATCTTGAAAATTCATCGCTCCGGCTTTAATCCGGATACTTTTATGATTTGAGTATCCGAGAGCGAAACAGATTAGCAAAAATAAAAAATAGCAGCGCTTGGCTGCTATTCTTCTCTAAAAATGTAACTTCTTAACTATAAATAGGCAATGTAATTTCTTAGAAAAACACTTCAGAACGAATATTTTCGGCACTAACTCCGAATTGTTCCAACAGGTCGGTCACTTCTTCAATCATATCCGAATTACCACAGAGATAACAGATTGTATCCTTTTCAACCGGGTTCTCCTTCAGATAGAAAGTAACGCGACCGAAGTAATTTTCGCTTTCCTCGCGCGATGTGCACAAGCAATAACGATAAGGTTTAAATGCTTCGCGCCCGTAGGCTTCATCAGCGAAATGAACGCCGTGCAGCAAACGGTAATTCAGACTTGGGTAACTGCGAACGAAAGAACGAAATGGTGAGATGCCCGTGCCCGTTGCAATAAAAAGCGTCGGGTGGCCGTCTCTCACCTTATCGTCCAACACAAAAAATCCGCGGGGCCCTTCAATTTGAATATTCGAACCAACTTTCAGGTGACGCAAGTAACGCGAAAACTCGCCGTCCTCCACCTCACGAATCAGGAAAGAAAGCCGATCTTCTTTATCCGAACTGTAAATCGAATATTCTCGTCCTTCTCCTGTTTCGGGGTTGCGCAGTACAACGTACTGACCGGGTGTAAATTGAAAACCTGCACGATCGAAATGCAGGACAAAAGTTTCCGGCGTGAGCTCCTCTAACTCAATTAGTTTGTGTATTGACTTATTCATAAGTAAAATGGTTTATGCATTCACGTGTCTCTCGGCATGGTAGGACGAGCGAACCAGCGGGCTGCTCTCCACATAACGGAAACCACGTTTGTAGGCTTCTTTGCGATAAGTTTCGAATTGCTCCGGTGTAATGTACTCAACCACTTTCATCAGGTGCTCGTCGGGTTGCAGGTATTGCCCCAATGTCAACACTTTACAGCCGGCAGCTTTCAAATCGTCCATGGCTTCCAACACCTCCTCCGGCGTTTCACCCAATCCCAGCATGATACCCGATTTTGGTACAATTCCGGCTTCTGCGATGTAAGAGATTACTTTCAAACTCCGGTCGTAACGCGCCGTGCTCCGAATCTTCGGGGTCAGCCGTTTTACGGTTTCCAGGTTGTGCGAAATTACTTCCGGCTTGGCATCGATTACTTTTTGCACCAATTCCTTCTTCGCGTGAAAATCAGGAATCAAAGTCTCCATCGTTGTGTTCGGGTTCAATTCTTTGATCTGACGAATTGTTTCAGCCCAAAAACGTGCACCTCCATCGGGTAAATCGTCCCGGTCAACCGAGGTAATCACACAGTGCTTTAAGTTTAACGTTTTAATGGTTTCTGCCAAACGGCGCGGTTCATCCCAATCCAGCGGATTTGGAATCAGGTTCGAAACATAACAGAATCGGCAGTTACGGGTACAACGGTCGCCCATAATCATAAAACTAGCCGTTCCGGCATTCCAGCATTCGCCCTTGTTCGGGCAATTTCCGCTGGTACAAATCGTATTCAGTTTGTGTTCAGTAATCAGTCGTTTTACTTTCGAATAGTTCTCGCCACTAGGCAGTTGCGATTTCATCCACCGGGGCAATCGCTCCCGCGCATTTGAGATATCAGTCATTTCCTTTATTTATTTCTTCAACCTACATTTCTTTAATTCTCGTATGCTGCTGCATTTCATTTTACTGCATCGACAACGAACGGAACTCACCATAATAAACACCCCTCACGGGATATTTTATGTTGATGGCTCGTTTCAAAATAAGTTTTGACCTGTAAACAAGAAAATAGCGAGCTTGTTCATAAAAAAAGATGCAGAAGTCCGGCTTATTTTCGTCCGAACAGTGGGATTACATATTCGAATCCGATCTGGAAATCGGGTGCATTGTTAATGTAGAAGAAATCTTCGCCAACGTAAAAGTTGAATTGATGCGCATTGCGCTGCCAGCCGATGACAAAAAACGCTTTGTACGAAAAATAATACAACGAAGCAGGAGTAATCCGGGCCAACCAAAATTCCTGGCTAATCTCCTCACCTTCCCAGATATCGCCAGCCTCGAGGAAGCCAATACCAATTTGGTCGTAGCCCTCCTGCCCCCAATTGTTATGGCCCCCCTTCATTAAAGCGCCTTGGATATTATTCAGCAGACCAAACTGAAGAACGCTCTTTTGAGAAACAGCAACATTGGCTCCGAAATATATTTTATAGGCCTGACGAAATGCCTGATCAATCGCATTGACACTTGTGCCGGTTTTAAGGAAAGTGGGATTGGTAAATCCCAGATCGCCAGCCAACGTAACCGACGTTTTTTCACTCGTCAACTTATCCAGCCGAAACCCCGCCGACAAACCCGGAATAATGTACCGATGCAAACTATTCAGCGGCAACGACAAATGCACTCCACCATTGACCTGGATGTGTGTGTTCTCCGTATTTCGGTTAAACAACTGTCGGTAATAATGCATGTCGACAACACTCGTAAACCAATCACCTTTATCCTTACGATAGGTATTACCTTCTTCGTCTATAAACTGAATGTTGGCTCGATTAAACGGGTACAACTTTCGGCCATAATTGTCATCAACCGCGAAACTGGAATGAAAAGCTTCAATGAAATGATCGCTCACCAAATAATGCAGCGGAGAGCCTCCTCCACTCAGCAAATGCGCATTCATGTTCAAGATGAAACTGTTTTTCTCCTTCCACTTTCGAATCCACGCAAACCGAAAGTGCTGCAAAACCCCGTCGGATTGAAAAGTCTTCACTTCAGTTTCGGCACCAACCGTCTCAAAGTAAGTTGGACGCCAGGTCATGTAAAGTTCGCTGTTTACCTTTTGCTGTTCGGGCGTCAGGTTCTGCGGGTAGTAAAACCAAGCCTGGGGATGCCAGGTGTTGGCCATTGAATACGAAAGCGAGAACTGATTTTGGGGACTATTATCGGCCGGAAAATAGAAAGGCAGATCGAGCTCAAAAATCCCAATAGCATGGTCGGGATTAATCCCCGAAAAATAAATCGGGAACTGCAACATCCTGTTTTGGCTCTCAACAACCTGCGACTTTGCTGCAAAAGCAAGTAACAGGAAACTGAGTGTGAAAAACCGGAATCGCAAAACCATATTTATTCTTTCGGTATGAGTTTTCTAAAATAGCGCTTTCAATTGTAAAGAAAGTGTAAAATTGACGGTTTTCAATTTTATGCTCAACGAAAATTGATAACTTTCGTTGGTTTTTGGTAGCCTTTCTACCAACCATAATCAATAACTTGAACGAAGAAAACCGGATGGAAGCCAAAGCAATTTATCAAAACGACTACGTCGTTAGCAGTTGGGAAGAATTGTGCGAAGAAGTGTATCACGATGCCTGGAAACCGGGCATGGGCCGGTACCGCTCTGATTACGCTTTCCGGGGGCTTTCCGACAGCAGCTACGAACTAAAAAACAGCTTTTTACGCAACTGCGGTTCACGGCCGGAACTAGAGTATCACTTGCTGCGAAACTTCCGGAAATATTCGATTTCGAAAGAAGCACAACTGTCCGGTTCGTTTTGGCGCGCACTTGTGATGGCGCAACACCACGGGCTGCCTACCCGCCTGCTCGACTGGACTTATTCGCCGTTCATTGCCATGCATTTTGCAACCACGAACACGGAAAAATACGATCTGGATGGTGTGATTTGGAAAGTCGATTTTGTAAAAGCGAATCGACTGATTAGCGACCCGCTTCATCAAAAACTGTTTGAAGAAAAGTGCAATGCCTTTACGATTGAAATGCTGGAAGAAAACATCCAGTCGCTTCCTGACTTCGAAAAGGTGATGGGCAATAACCAGGTTGTCTTCTTCGAACCGCCATCTATGGACGAACGCATCGTAAACCAGTTTGCTTTCTTCTCGGTCATGTCCAACCCTACGGCTATTTTGGATGAATGGCTGATCCAGCATCCCGATCTCTACCGACGGTTGATTATCCCCAAGGAATTGAAATGGGAAGTCCGCGATAAACTCGACCAGGCCAACATTACCGAGCGGGTGCTTTTCCCTGGTTTGGACGGACTGGCACATTGGCTGAAACGTCATTACAAACCAGCTTCGGATATGGTTTAAATGCGACAACTGCCGGAATCGCTAGGTTATGTCGCACGAACTTCCTAAATAATTTCTCAGGTAAAAACTGCACTTATCATCACAAATTGGCTTTTTGAAACAACTATTTTTTAATGAGATAGTATAAATTTCTCAGGATAATACCGAAATTGTAAAGTAAAATAGAACCTTGCACTAAGCTATTCCTGATGAGAAATTTAATTCGGGTTTTTCGAATAAAACTGCCTAAAAACGAAAAATTAATCAGCTATATTAAATATGCGCTTGGAGAGGTTGCGCTGATAATCGTTGGTATATTAATCGCGTTACAAGCAAATAATTTAAGCGAGAATCGTAAATCCGAAAGGTACGGGTTACTCCTGCTGAACGAAATGCATACTTCCCTCTTAAAAGATTCGACCGAACTATCCAAACTGATTGTGACCCTGCGGGAACTACAAACCCTTTCTGAAAGCCTTAAAACAACGATGCAAAGCCTGGCCGAATACAACGATACGCTTTCCAAAAGTTTCGCAACTATTTCCACTATAAAAACCTTTTCAGGAAACAATGTTGCCTACCAAAATCTGAATTTAACCAACTTGACGAAAATCCGAAATAACGAACTACGACAATCTATTTTGCACTATTACACAGCATCGGCACACACTGAAAATGTTTCGCTTGAGTTTAAAGCAACAACTTATTGGCGTCAAAATATTTACCCCAAATATTTCAAGTCGTTCCGCACCTTGGAAAAAGCGGAACCTGTAAACTATGAGCAACTGCGAAGAAGTTCCGAAATATTTGTCGCATTGGACTATGTTTACAATGACTGCGCCTATCTCATTCGAAAATACAAACAGCAACTTCAGTTAAATTCAGAATTGCGCGTTATCACCGTAAAAGAACTGCAGAAAAGAGGCTACCAATAACGATACTCTTTTCCGGCCAAAGCATAAAATATACCTTTGTGAGAAAAAGTAATTCTCATGAAGATTATATACACGTTCATCGTTCTGGTTATTGGAACCTTTCTGGCTATCCAGGGAAGTATTAATACCCAGCTGACAACCTTCTTACGTCATCCGCTGCAGGGTGCATTGGTCAATTTTATGGTCGGCTTTATCTGTTTGGTCGGGCTCAATTTCATTTTCCGAACTCAAGTCCCTGATTGGGGAACTGTGAGGACAGCTCCCTGGTACCTGTTTGCCGGTGGTATGCTAGGCGCAATTTTTGTCTCGTCGGTTATCTTTTTCATTCCCAAAATCGGCGTTACAACAGTGCTGGCAGCAGCAATTGCAGGCCAACTCATTGCAGCTTCCTTCATCGATCACTTTGGATTGTTTGGACTGGCAGTGCACCACATCAACCCCGGACGAATAGCCGGGATTCTTTTATTGCTTGGCGGAATCTTTCTGATTCAGAAATATTGACAATCAGCTCTGCTGACAAAACATTTTTAACACCTCTTACTAAAAATTGACTTGCACCGATACGTATTATTCGTTAACTTAAGGTTCTAATTATTTCGTTATGAAACATTTACTTTCATTATCACTGATTTTGACTGTATGCCTGTTAGCAAACAGTGCAAATGCACAGGAACAGGACAAGAAATCGAAGAAACAAGCGAAAAAAGAAGAACGGGCTAAAATTGAGCAACAAAACATTGCCATGGTTGCGCTGGCAATCGACTCGTCCGCTTATGTGCTGGAAGCCGACCGTTTGCAAAGCAAACGCGGCGTAACGATAAACGTGCCCTCTAATCTTAATTTTATAGCCGTCCACGGGGAATCAGCATTTATCCAAATTGGCTCAAATTCGGCGGTTGGTACAAACGGTGTTGGCGGAGTCTCGGTCGATGCCCGAATTACTAAAATGGAAGTCAAAAAGAATCCCAAAAACGGAGGCTACTCGATTCAGATGACCTGCATGTCCAGCGCCGGAATTTACGACATCAACATCAGCAGTAATGCCGATGGTCAGGCTGTTACCGCAACCATTGGCAGTACCCGGAGCGGAAAACTTACCTACCTGGGACAAATAGTTCCACTGCCACTGTCACGTGTTTATAAAGGTACACCCAGATATTAGGATTAATTTTCAGGACAATAAAAAAGCCGACTTTCGCCGGCTTTTTTGCTATGGTTGTAAATCTACTGGAGAAGTTTACACTCTATTTCAGTTTAAACTGGCCTTTCAAGCCCGTTTGCGAATTTGTTCCCACCCAAAGGTTGAAATCACCGGCCTCAGCTTTCCAGGTCTTATCAGCCCCGAAGAAAGCAAGATCGGCTGCACTGATTTCAAATTCAACAGTTTTACTTTCGCCGGCTTTCAAGGCGATCTTCTCAAATCCCTTCAGCTCTTTTACCGGGCGGGCAATGCTTCCGTAAAGGTCCTGCACATACAACTGCACCACTTCTTCGCCTTCTACACCACCAATATTTTTCACACTGACGCTTACTTTTAACTTTTGATCACCCGTAATCTCATTAGCGCTCAATTTCAAATCTGAATAATCAAAAGTGGTATAACTCAGACCATAGCCAAACGGGTAGAGCGGAGTGTTTGATTCGTCGGTATAATGAGACCAGAAAACGGTTCCGGTATCGTCGGCACGGCCAGTACTAAAGTGGTTGTAATAAATCGGGCATTGGCCAACCGAACGCGGGAATGACATTGGCAACTTCCCGCTTGGGTTGTAATCGCCAAACAGCACGTCAGCAATCGCATTACCGGCTTCAGAGCCTAAATGCCATGCTTCTACAATGGCCGGAACATGTTCTGCCATCCAGTCAATCACCAGCGGGCGGCCGTTCATCAACACGACTACAACATTTTTATTCACCGCGTAAACAGCTTCCAATAATTGCTGTTGATAGCCTTTCAATGTAATGTCTGTTTGGCTACGACCTTCACCGGTCTGGAAACAGTTTTCGCCCAAAGCCATAACGACGACATCCATCTTTTTAGCCAATTCAACGGCTTTATCAATTCCGGACGGATCAGTTTCGTTGTATTTCAAATGTTGAGTAAATACCGGATCGTTGGCGACAAACACTGGTCCCTGTTCAAATACAACCGAACTTTTATCGGTCACTGCGTTTTCGACTCCTTCCAGCAACGAAACTGCCGAACCGGTAATCGCTTGCGCACGCCAACTTCCCAGCGGCGAATCTTTATCGTCAGCCAAATCGCCAATTACAGCAATTTTCTGTCCTTCTTTTTTCAGCGGCAACAAGCCCGCTTCATTTTTCAACAAGACGATACTCTTCTTTGCTACTTCACGAGCAGCTGCCAGATTTTCAGCGTTCATCACAAGCCCTTTTTCGTCAAGCTTGCTGTATTTGTAAGGATCGTCGAATAACCCCAACTCAAACTTCACCCGCAACACACGGCGTGCAGCATCGTCAATCAAGGCTTCATCAACCAGTCCTTCTTCAACCAACTCTTTCAAATAAGGGACATAAGCATATCCTTCCATATCCATGTCCGAACCGGCATTCATCGCCAGACGGGCAGCTTCTTTCAAGTCGGGAGCCACACCGTGATTCTTGATCTCGCCAATCGAGTTCCAGTCCGAAACCACGAAACCTTCAAATCCCCAACCATCTTTCAACATATCGCGCAACAAATGCGGATTGGCAGTAGAAGGCACGCCGCCGATCACATTGAAAGAGTTCATCAACGTCGCTACGCCAGCGTCAACTGCAGCCTTGAAAGGTGGCAGCACGACATTTTGAAGTGTGTATTCTGAAATATCAACTGTGTTGTAATCGCGGCCAGCTTCGGCAAAACCATAAGCAGCAAAATGTTTGGCACATGCAGCAATGGTGTTGTCCGAATTCAGATCGTTACCCTGAAAACCTCGCACCTGCGCAGCAGCCATTTTTTCACCCAGGTAAGTATCTTCACCTGCACCTTCCATCACACGTCCCCAACGGGCATCGCGCGAAATATCAACCATTGGCGCAAAAGTCCAATGCACACCCGAAGCGGCTGTTTCAACCGCAGCCACATGAGCGCTCAACTCCGCAGCCGAAGGATCCCAGCTGGCAGCCGTTGCCAACGGAATAGGGAACATGGTTTTGTACCCGTGAATAACGTCGTATCCAAAAATTAAAGGAATGCCCAAACGGGTATTTTCTACAGCCAGCTTTTGAGCTTTCATCGTCGCATCAGCGCCGGTAACATTCAGCATCGAGCCCACCTTGCCACTTTTAATCTCGTCCAAGAGTTGCTGTTCACTGCTACCTGCCGGTGCCGGTCCAGTCATTTCCCAACGAGCCGTATACTGATTCAACTGGCCTATTTTTTCATCCAGTGTCATTTTCGACAACAGGTCCTCGACCTTTTTGTCTATGTCCGAAGTTTTCTGATTGTTTTGTGCCTGTACCCCGCCGAAACCGACAAGAGTAAACAAGGCTACGGAAAGCAATTGTTTAAGCATTTTCGTTCGATTATTGATTTAGATATACTACAAATATAGGAATATGTGTCGCCCGAACAAACAGCTTAAACTACTTCTAAAACAAGCAAATATGAATAGGGGATTTCAAAAATACGGGAATAAAATCTGATCTTACTGTATTTCAAACAGAAAGACGATCAAAACAAGCCAAAATCGGAACGAAAAATTTCCAATTTACGTCTCAAATTAATCTGCACAAAAAGTTATTCGCTTGTTTTAATTTGATAAGCCTTGCGCCAGCTTTGGTCTCCCGAGGGCTGAAATATTTTGAGCTTGAACGACTCCCGAACAATCTTTCGAATTTCGTTCAAGGAGCTAAGCACACCAAGTGCTTTGGCCTGCATCAGAATATTCCCTGTGGCTGTCGCTTCTGTTGGCCCGGCAAAAACAGGCAGTTCACAAACATCGGCAGTGAGTTGATTCAGAAAATCGTTGTTACAACCACCACCAATCATGTGAATTCGTTCAATCCTCTTATCCGTCACCGAACGGATCTCATCCAATACCTGCCGGTATTTCAGCGCCAAACTATCGTAGATGCAGCGAATAATCTGAGCATGCGACTCCGGCTTGCCCTGTCCCGTTTCTTCACAAAACACAACCACGGCTTCCGGCATATTCTCGGGGTTTAAGAATCTGTTGTCATCCGGATCAATTACAAAACGAAAAGGTTCGGCGGTCTTTGCAAGTTCCACCATCTCGGGCCAGCTGTACTCTTTCTCCCTCGCCCAAATCCGGCGGCACTCCTGGATCAACCACATCCCCATAATGTTTTTCAGAAAACGCGTAGTCCCTTCGACTCCACCTTCATTGGTGAAATTCAGTTCAAGCGTTTTGTCCGAAATAATTGGCTCCGTTGTTTCAATACCAAAAATCGACCAGGTGCCGGAACTAATGTAGGCGAAATTCGCGTCCTCCGCCGGAACCGAGGCGATGGCTGAAGCTGTATCGTGCCCGGCAACAGCAACAACTGGTATTTGGCTGCTTCCTGTTTCTTCAGCGATCTCAGGCAAAAGTGTCCCAATCTGCTGACCGGGAAGAATCACCTTGCCCAAAATATTCAATGGAATACCGGCAGCTTCTATCAAATTCTTCTGCCATTCACATTTACCGGGCACCAACATCTGACTGGTGCTGGCAATGGTAAATTCAGTAGCCGCCACTCCGGAAAACAAATAATTCAGCGCGTCGGGCGTAAACAAAATCTGCTTCGTAACCGGCAGCAGCGAACTGCCGGATTTGACCATTGAATAAAGCTGAAACAAACTGTTGAACTGCATAAATTGAATTCCGGTCTGTCTGTAAACCTCATTCTTTGGAACCAGCTGAAATAGATCATCCATTGCCGAATTGGTCCTCGGATCCCGGTAGGCATAGGGCAACGAAAGAATCATTCCGTCGGCCCCAATATGTGCGAAATCAACTCCCCAGGTATCCACCGCAATTGATTCTGGTTGAATACCCAACTCACGCACGCACTTGCTCAAACCTGTTTTCAACTCCTGAAAAAGGCTGAAAATATTCCAGAAATAATGACCGTTGATCCGTTGCATTTGATTCACGAAACGGTGTACTTCGGTAAGTTGAAGATTCGATTTTTCGAGTGTTCCCAGGATGGCACGTCCGCTGGAAGCTCCCAGGTCGAAGGCCAGAAAATGATGCGTTGGCATAGTCAGATTTGATTGGTTTGAAAACCGAAAATAACGATTTCCACTCAACTATGCTGATGTGTGCTGATATTTCTTTGAAAAATTTGAATTTCAGGATTCAGTGAACCACGTATTCCTTGGCCCATTGGAGATATTGTTCCCAATCGAAAGGCTTTACAGCGTGCTTGCCGGTACGAAGATGATAGGAAAGTACACCACCAACCGGGTGCTCAGGACTAGGCATCTGCTCATCGTCAATCGCAGTCAATCCGTACAAACGATAGACTGCTGAGGCCGCTTGTGCGGAAAGAAATTCACCTTTGGGGTCGCTCCACAAGTCTTCGGTGGCGCTCGCCACATACAATGGCCGGGGAGCAATCAACGCAAGCAACATGTGCTGATCAATCGGAAGGTAATCCTCGAAACCACTGTACTTTTTAAAATTACCGCAAAACCACTGTGGGAAGTTTTTATTGGCAATGCCAATTGTTTCGCCAAACCGACGACGGGACAATGCCGCCCCCATACAACCGGAATCATTTGAAATACAAGCCGCAAACCGCTGATCGCTCGCCACCGCCCAAAGCGCTGTTTTTCCGAGTCGGGAATGTCCGAAAACAATGACTTGCTTTGCATTTACATCCGAATCGGTCTCTAAATAATCCATCACGCGGGATAGTCCCCAGGCCCAGGCCCCAATCGACGCCCACTCGTCAGCCGCAGGATGATCCTGTCCTTCTTTGTAAAAAAGTGGATGAATGCCATTCTCAAAATCATCGTAATCCGGGTCAACTTCACCATAATACACCGTAACCAGTCCAAAACCTGCATCCAGCATTTTTTCAACCGGCCAACTCTCTGCATCGAATCCACGCGATTGTTCGGTAAAATGATTATTTACGATTCCCAGTGAAGGATTATTCCTCACCCACGACTCGCTAATCCTAATTTCCGGATCATCAACAATTGCGTGATTTCCCAGAAAATTATATCCCAAGATTACCGGCGCAGGTGAAGCTGCTTTAGGCAGATACATCAGTACTCCAACCGAAAGCGTTCGACCGTTTCCTTCGAAGACCAAATCAATTTGTTTGCGGATCGCTTTCCCACCAAAAGCCTCTCCACGATCCTCGTAAACGATAACTTCAGGCGGTGCAATCTCCCCGGGCACTTTGCCATAAACTTCCTGCACAAACAGATGAAGTATCTCTGGTCGGCGAATCTTTTCCCATTGTTCCGGCTTTTTAATCTTTCGTCCTTTTTCACTCACCAAAATCTCGGGCAACTCATATTGCGGTACCAACTCTTCATCCACATTCGATTTGGTAGATTGGGCATGCGAATTCAACAATAGGAAAACGAACAGGAGTGTCAGTGAAAGTTTCATGAAGTTAGGTTTTGGTTCGCTTTAGGTTTATTCAGGAAGACTCTCGGCAACATCGCCATTCTGCTTTTTTCGATCGATGATTAGCGCGCCGGCCATAATGATACTGGAGGCCATGATGACCAACAGCAATGTGCCGCTTTCAAACTCATCGACCACAAATTCCTTGGGAATGGCATAAAACAACAGGATCGAAATCAAACCGCGTGGGGCCAAAAAGATCTGCGGAATAATATCTTTCCGGTCGATTGCCCAAAACAAGATAACCCGAATCACATAGAGGATAAGAATTAGAGCACCGCTCAACATCCAGATCTCAGGATGCGTCAACGTTTCGAGCGAAAAGCTGATACCGAAGACCACGAAAAAGAAAGTCCGGACAATGAAAGAGGTCTCGATGGTAATCATCTTAAAATTTTCAAACAGCCCGTCGATTGCGTCAGCTTTCAGCCATCGCTTCAGTTTCCCCCAAAGCAATACTTTGTAATTCCCCAACAGTAAACCAAATACCAAGATGATTAACAGCGAGGAAAGGTGGAAAAGTTTGGCGACAGCATACATGAGTACCAAGACCGACAGGAACAGGAAAAAACGTGCTTGTGCCGTTATATTCTGCATAATCAGGACGAGCAAATAACTAAGCACAAGTGCCAGACCAATTGTCAGCACAAGGTTTCCACTAAAGACTAGTGCCACTGCACCCGCACCATCAAGATTGAAATTTTCGACCAAAAAATAGAAGAACATGATTCCCAGGATGTCTGAAAAAGTACTCTCGTAAATCATGAATTCGCGCTTGTACTTCCCGAGGTTATTCACACTGGGGATGATAATGGCGCTGCTCATAATCGAAAATGGTATGGCGTAAATAAGTGCCGGTAAGAACCCGATATTCTGAATAAACATTTGAATCAACCAGCTAATCATCAAGCTGGAACCGATCAGCGAAAACAGGGCAATCAGCAACGATTTCCAGATAATCGGCCATTTTTCGCGACTCAATTGCAAATCCAGCGCTGCCTCGAGCACAATCATGATCAACCCGACAATTCCAAGCACCTCGAGGGTGTTGAAATATTCGGGCTCAGTGCCGAAATGGTTTAAAAGCTGGCGTAAACCCATTCCCAGAAAAATCAACATTAACACGCTGGGAACATTCGTTTTGCGGGCAATAATATTAAATATGAATGAAATTATAATGACGACGCAAAGGCCTATCACGAAGAGGTAAGAGCTCATAAAATTTCTGGTTTTAACTTCAGAAAGATACTAATATCTTCTGTTAACTTTCAAAACAGGAATAAATAAATCGGAAATTGAAGACACTACAAATCCATTCGGGGAGCGTATTTCCGGGCTTTCAGTTCACCGCGGGCTACCATCAGTGCATTCATGGCTAAAGCTTCCAGTTCATCCTCACCCGGATACACGAAAACGGAAGCGATAAAACCGACACGCTCCTTAATCTGGTTCACCAGCGTTTCATTGTAAGCCATACCACCGGTCAAGAGGATGCCGTCAACCTGCCCGGTTAACACCACAGCCATTTCACCGATCGATTTGGCAACCTGGTAGCCCAATGCCTGCTCAATCATCCGGGCTGCTTCATCACCAGCCTCTGCCCGATTCTTAACTTCCAGCGCGTTGTTTGTGCCCAGGTAGGCAACGTAGCCGCCCTCGCCAACAATCATCCGGTAAATTTCGGCCTGAGAATATTTTCCGCTATAACACAGATCGATCAACTGCCCTACCGGCAAGGACCCGGATCGTTCAGGACTGAATGGTCCATCACCGTCAAGCGCATTATTCACGTCAACCACCCGGCCGTTTAAATGGGCTCCAACTGAAACGCCACCGCCAAGATGGACAACAATCAGCCGCATTTCCTCGTAGGCGCGCCCGGTTTTGCGGGCATGCACCCGAGCTGTTGCTTTTTGATTCAATGCATGAAATATGGAGCGTTTCCGGAATTTGGGATGACCGGTTATGCGGGCAATATCTTCAAGCTCGTCAGTAACAACCGGGTCTGCAATGTAAGCGTGGGCTCCCGGAATTTGACTGGCAATGTAATCGGCAATAATAGGCCCGAGGTTGCTGGCATGTTTTCCGTAAATACCGGCCCGGGCATGTTGAAGCATGAGCTGGTCGACCAGGTAAACACCCGATTCGAGCGGGTAGGTCAATCCTCCCCTACCTATAATATTTTTGATTCGATCAATCTCGATCCCTTCTTCTACCAAGGCATCAATAATCATCCCTTTACGGTAACCAAACTGTTCGATGATATCGGCATAAGCTGACAACTCATCCACAGAATGACGTAAGGTTTTATTCAGCACACACTGTTCGTTTCGGTAAACGGCAAACTTCGTGGATGTAGATCCGGGGTTTATCGCTAAAATATGATGCTCACTCATAGACAATCAATACTATTTCTTACAAATCATTCCTTCATTGTTAGGATCGATCTGTTTTATCAGCTGCTTAACAAAGCTGCCAATGCAATTGAATTTAGTTTGGTTTGAACACTATCGCCACGAGAAGACAGCACTGCGGGAACCCTGGCACCTACGACAACCGCCGCCTGGTTGGATTCACATAATTTCGTGCTTAATTTATAAAACACATTTCCCGCGTCAATGTTGGGGAATAGTAAACAATCTGCATCTCCGGCCACCGGCGAACTAATTTTTTTAATGCGGGCCGACTCCTCATCGATAGCGACATCCAGCGCCATCGGGCCATCAACCAGTGCTCCGGTAATTTGCCCGCGATCAGCCATTTTCGACAACATGGCTGCTTCAACACAAGCCGGAATGGATGGTAAAACCTGCTCCGTAGCTGCAATCAAAGCTACTTTGGGCAAATCAATCCCGAACTTATTTGCTGTTTCAATCAGGTAACTGATCATCACGGTCTTTTGCTTTAAATCCGGGTATGGAATGATCGCGACATCACTTACGAAAAGAAGTTTGTGGTAATTTCGATTTTCAACGACAGTTACATGGCTCAACAGCCCTTTCGAACCAATCATGCCAAGCTCTTTATTCAACAGGGCGCGCATGTATTTGTCGGTACTGATTAGGCCTTTCATGATGCAGTTTGCTTTACCCTCGGCAATCAATTCCAAAGCCAAACCCGCGGCTTCGTCTTCCGTTTTTGCGTTGATACATTGAAACGTGTTTGTTGGAATTTCCAGCTCCCCGCAAATCTGTTCAATCTGTTGCTGATCGCCCGTCACAATGACATCTACCAAGCCCAAATCAGCCGCCTTGGAAGCTGCTTCGAGGCTATGTGCATCGATACCATTTACCAACACCATTTTTTTGCGCACCTGACTTTGCGCCGCAACGATCAGTTCGTCGAGATTTTTAATCATAGCAACCAGATTTTGTAGTGAAGTTACTACATCCACGAAGATTATTCCCTAAAATTTGTCAATGTTTCATTACATCTCCGCTGCTATAAAACAAAAAATCCGACACTTGGCAGTGTCGGATTTTCAAAATTATTTACAGCTTTTATCTTCTTTTACAGTCTAAAAGAAAACAAAGGCTTTAAGCTTTCACTTTTTCTTTGACGATTTTTTCAGTGTCCAAAGCAATCATCAATTCTTCGTCGGTTGGAACAATCATTACTTTAACACGCGAACCTTCTTTGCTAACGATACCTTCATCGCCGTACACCGAAGCGTTTTTGTCGACATCCAATTCAACGCCCAGGAACTCCAAATCAGAACAAACGTTCTCACGAACATAAGTTGCAAACTCACCAATTCCTCCGGTAAACAGAATCGCATCTACGCCACCCATTGCGGCGATGTATGATCCGATGTACTTTTTAATTTTATAGCAATAGATATCAATCGCCTCCAGTGCTTTTTCGTTGCCATTTTGAGAAGCTTCACGAATCTCCCTCATGTCCGAAGAAATTCCGGTCAGTCCCAACATACCGCTATGCTTGTTCAACAGCGTATTCAGGGTTTTCATACCGATGTCTTCTTTTTCCATGATGAAAGTAGCGGCACCAACGTCCAGGTCACCTGAACGGGTTCCCATAATCAGACCTTCAAGCGGCGTGAATCCCATTGACGTATCAACAGACTTACCGTTTTTAATGGCTGCAATGGATGCACCGTTACCCAAGTGGCATGAAATAATCCGGGTTGAATTGTAATCGCGGCCCAGGATTTCGCAGGCACGGGCCGACACATAACGGTGGCTGGTACCGTGGAATCCGTAACGACGAATACCGTATTTTTTGTACAACACGTAAGGAATGCCGTACATGTAGGCTTTTGCGTCCATGGTTTGGTGGAAGGCCGTGTCGAACACACCAACCTGAGGAATGCCCGGAATCAATTCTTCCATGGCGTTGATACCTTTAATGTTTGGCGGGTTATGCAACGGAGCTAAATCTGTACATTTTACCAAAGCATCGATTACTTCATCGGTCACAAACTCACTCGAGCTGAAATATTCGCCACCATGCACCACACGGTGTCCAACAGCATCAATCTCGTCGAAGCTTTTCAAACAGCCGTATTTTTCGCTGGTCAAAATACCCAGTACGTATTCAACGCCCGCTTTGTGATCCAAAATTTCACCTTCGAAAACGATGGTTCTTCCATCCTCGGTTTTGTGCTTCAGGAACGACCCTTTCATGCCCAACTTTTCAATACCACCTTTGGCTATTACGTGGCGGTCTTCCATATTGAAGAGCTGGTATTTTATTGAACTACTTCCGCAGTTTAGTACTAAAATTTTCATTTCTTACTGATTTACTAGCATTTTGCATCTGTTTGAACAATCCGGTTTCCTTCTTCGTCATATTCGTAGAAACCTTTACCGGTAACTTCGCCCAGCTGTTTGGCGCGAACCAAACGTTTGATATATGGAGAAGGCTTGTAACGGACATCGCCAAATTCGTTGTAGATATTATCCATCCAACGGACGATTTTGTCCAATCCCATTTTATCGGCCATCGCGAATGGGCTAAGACGCATACCAAAACCAATCCGCATGGTTTCGTCGATGTGTTCAATCGATGAAATTCCTTCCATCAGCATTTCGCAAGCTTCATTCAGCATGACTACGAACATACGCACGGCAATCAAACCGGCTGATTCTTCAACAGGAATAACTTTCCGGTTAATCAGTTGAACGAACTTGCATACTTTTGCATAAGCTTCTTCTGAAGTATACAAACCTTTAACAACTTCGACCATTTTGGCTTCTGAAGAAGCGATCAGGAAGTGGATACTTACGCAGCGTTCGCGATGAACCAATTCTGAAGCCAGCTCGGTGATCACAATCGTTGTTGAGTTGGTGGCGATGATACAATCTTCGTCAACCACCTGTTCGATTTGTTTGAAGATCGCTTTGCGTTCTTTCAGTTTACCTCCGCGGTCAACCGCACGAATAGCTTCAACCACAAAGTCGCAACCAGCCAGATCTTTGTAATCCAGCGAGCCTTTAATACGCGACAGGATCGCACGTTTTTCACCGGAAGTCAAGCCCCAGTGTTCGATGCGTTGATCCAGCACTTTACCAATATTGCGATAAGCTTCGCGAATTTTTTCTTCGCTAACTTCGATAAATACAACTTCAATTCCGTAGAAACTGGCAACGCGGGCAAAATTTTGTCCGACAATACCACATCCTACGATCCCGATTTTTGAAAACAGGGTTTTCGATTTCTCTTTCTTTATTAAGCCAAAGTCCTCAATGGCTTCGTATAAAACTTCGCTCGACATAACTTCTAGTTTTCAAAGGCAGCAGCCTGGTTACAGGTTATGGCAACCAAATTCACGATATCACTCACAGAACAACCTCTCGACAAGTCGTTGATTGGTGCAGCCATTCCTTGAAGGATTGGTCCAATTGCTTCGGCACCGGCCAAACGTTGTACCAGTTTGTAACCGATATTAGCAGCTTCCAATCCGGGGAAAACCAATACGTTGGCACGTCCGGCAACTTCGCTGTCCGGAGCTTTCAACTTGGCAACTTCAGGCATCAGGGCAGCATCCAACTGCATTTCGCCATCAATTTTCAAGCTTCCGTCCATTTCTTTGGCGATTTTTGTTGCATTGGCAACTTTGTCAACCAAGGGGTGAGAAGCACTTCCTTTTGTTGAGAAGCTCAACATGGCAATACGTGGTTCCATACCAACGATTGCCCGGGCAGTTTTTGCAGTTGTTACAGCGATTTCTGCCAATTGACGTTCGTCCGGATCAGGCATTACAGCACAGTCGGCAAACATCAGGATACCATCGTGTCCAAAATGAGGATCGTTCACGAACATGATGAATGCTCCGGAAACGACGCTCACACCTGGCAAAGTTTTTACAAACTGGAATGCCGGGCGCAACACATCGCCTGTCGCATTGATCGCACCGGCGATTTCGCCATCTGCATCACCACATTTAATCATAACCGGTGCAAACACCAGCGGATCATTCAACATATCCAAAGCTTGTTCTTTAGTCAAGCCTTTTGATTTGCGAATTTCAACCATCACATCAGCATAAGCGCTGCGACGGCTGTCTGTTTTTGGGTCAACAATAACGGCGCCTTTAATGTTAACGCCGATTTCTTCGGCAACTTTGGCGATTTCTCCTGGATTTCCCAGCAGAATAATCCGTGCGATATTATCTTTTAAAATGATTTCGGTCGCTCTCAAAGTACGTGGTTCGGTTCCTTCCGGAAGAACGATTCTCTTTTGGTACTCCTGAGCATTTTTAATGACACGTTCAAGTAGTTTCATTTGTATAGAGCTATATTTATTATACCTTTTTAATCTTCTCTGTTATCCCGAAGTGAAATGATTATCCAGGTACTTGCCTATTCGAAGCTACCAAGAAATTTCAACGGGTAAAACGGGGTAAAACGTCTTCAAAAACTGGTCAGTCTGTAAATTCTTTAAAGGCTGAATTGTACTGTTTGCAAAAGTAACGAAAATTAGCCGAGCCTATACAGATAACCGGCTTTTTAATTGAAAACACCAGCAAAAATCGAACTTTTAATGATATTCGTCTACAATTCAAGGAAGCTTGTGCAATCGATTGTATTGTATTTAGAAGTAATTGCGAATTTTAACCGTCAATATTAATTTTTCTTAAACTTTACATTCGATCATTCTGAGCATATACCCGGCTCCCGACAAATTAAATGGTTACCTTTGTTTTCGTCCTACTTCCAAAAATTATGAGCCAAATTGAAACCTACGATATTTTAAAAGAAAAACTCACCGGAGATCTTTTTACTGAAAATGTTCAACGCGTATTGTACGCCACCGACGCCTCGTCGTATCGTGAAATTCCGCAAGCTGTTTGCAAACCCAAAACGGCCGACGATATCCGCGCCATCATCAAGTTTGCTGCCGACAAAGGCACGTCTGTCATTCCTCGCGCTGCGGGTACATCGTTAGCCGGGCAGGTTGTTGGTCCCGGCATTGTGGTCGATATTTCGAAGTACATGAATAAGATCCTGGAATTCAATCCAACCGAACAGTGGGTTTGGGTTGAACCGGGTGTAAACCTTGCCGAACTGAACCAGTTTTTGGCGCCGCATGGTTTACAATTCGGGCCGGAGACGTCAACCGCCAATCGCTGCTGTATTGGTGGCATGGTTGGTAACAATTCGTGCGGCTTGCATTCGCTGGTTTACGGCAGCGCCCGCGATCACCTGCTGGAAGCCGACTGCATTCTGTCCGACGGATCATCCGTAACGTTCAAAGCACTTAGCAACAAGGAATTTGAAGCAAAATGCGAAGGCGACCCTGCCCTACTGGAAACACGCATTTACCAAAATATTTTCGAAACCCTTTCAACCAAACACAACCAGGAGCAAATTCGAAAAGAGTTTCCCGACCCGAAAGTGAAACGTCGCAACAATGGTTATGCCATCGATGTGTTGCTCGAAACCGATCCGTTTACCGGAAACGGTGAGCAAATAAACGTTTGTAAGTTGTTGGCCGGAAGCGAAGGTACACTGGCTTTTTCAACCCGCTTGAAATTAAACCTCATTCCATTGCCTCCGTCACACCGAGGTTTGGTTTG
This sequence comes from Mangrovibacterium diazotrophicum, assembly GCF_003610535.1. Taxonomy (NCBI): domain Bacteria; kingdom Pseudomonadati; phylum Bacteroidota; class Bacteroidia; order Marinilabiliales; family Prolixibacteraceae; genus Mangrovibacterium; species Mangrovibacterium diazotrophicum. The sequence goes on from NZ_RAPN01000006.1 coordinate 24,863, forward strand.
CGCCCATTTCTCAAGTTTGAAAGAAGCCTACCATGGCAACCTGATTGCATTGAAACATGGCCCTACTGCAATTGAGCTGATGGACGAAATCATCATGAATTGCACGAAGGAAAATATCGAGCAACGCAAAAACCGTTTCTTTGTATCGGGCGATCCTGCAGCGATGCTGATGATTGAGTTTGCCTGCGAAACCCTGGAGGAACTGCTTCAAAAAGCTGCCGACCTGGAAGCCGACTACCGCATTGCCGGACTGGGCTACCATTTTCCTTTGGTACAGGGCGATGACAACATTAAGAAAGTGTGGGCCTTGCGTACTGCCGGACTTGGATTGCTTTCCAATATCCCTGGTGATAAACGCAGTGTTACCGTTATTGAAGATACCGCTGTTGCTCCCGAATACCTGCCCGACTACATGGAAGAGTTTGACCAGATTCTTGCCAAATACGGATTGAGCTGCGTGAAATATGCGCACATTGCCACCGGAGAAATTCACCTGCGCCCCCTACTAAATTTGAAGGATGATGCCGATGTGGACCTGTACCACACCATTGCCAAAGAAATTGCTGCTTTGGTGAAGAAGTTCAAGGGATCGCTTAGCGGCGAGCACGGCGACGGACGACTGCGAGGTGAATTCATCCCGTTTATGTTGGGCGAACACAACTACAGGTTGATTAAAAAGCTGAAAAAGACCTGGGACCCGCAGAATATTCTCAATCCCGGAAAAATTGTCGATACACCGCCAATCACCGAAAACCTGCGTTACCTGGTAGGCAAGCAACCTGAATTTAAAACAACTTTCGATTTCGCCTCCAACGAAGGACTGCTTCGAGCCGTTGAAATGTGTAACGGCTCGGCCGATTGCCGCAAAAGTGTTCTAATTGGCGGTACCATGTGCCCGACCTTTATGGCCACCAAGGACGAAGACAAATCCACTCGCGGACGGGCGAACGTACTGCGCGAGTTTTTAAGTCGTTCGGGAAAAGCGAACCGCTTTGATCACGAGGAGATTTACCAGGTAATGGATCTGTGTATTTCCTGTAAAGCTTGTAAAGCCGAGTGTCCGTCGAATGTGGACATGGCGAAGCTGAAAGCTGAGTTCTTGCAACACTACTACCAGGAACACGGTATCCCAATGCGAACAAAACTCATCGCCTACCTGCCGCGGCTTTACCGAATCGGTCGTCCTTTCCGACCAATCACCAATAAAATCAGCAACGCAGCCTGGTTCAAAAAAGCCATTGGTTTTGCACCGGAACGCGAAGTCCCGCAACTATCGAAACTCACACTTCGAAAATGGTACCGGAAACCGGCCGAGTTAAACGGCAATGTGTTGGGCAAAGTGTACCTGTTTGCCGATGAATTCACCAATGAAAACGAAAGCGACATTGGTGTTAAAGCAATCCTTTTACTGAATAAGCTCGGATACGAAGTGGTTATTCCGAAGCATCGCGAAAGTGGTCGCACGTTTTTGTCGAAAGGTCTATTGAAGACCGCCAAAGAAATTGCCCGCGAGAATATTGAGATGCTCACAGATTTGATTTCTGCGAAAACACCACTGATCGGGATTGAACCTTCGGCCCTGCTCACCTTTCGCGACGAATATCCGGATTTATTGGAGGGCGAGCTAAAAACAAAAGCACAGGAACTGGCAAAAAACACTTTGCTGATTGATGAGTTTTTGGCGGGACAACATGAAAAAGGAAAAATAAACAAGCATCTTTTCACCCTGGATAAAGTTGGCATCAAGCTGCATGGACATTGCCAGCAAAAGGCGGTCGCCTCTACCGGGCCAACCCGAAAAATGCTCGAAATACCATCGAACTACAAAGTGACTGAGATCCAAACCAGCTGCTGCGGAATGGCAGGCTCATTTGGCTACGAAAAAGAACACTATGAACTAAGCATGAAAATCGGCGAGATGAAACTTTTCCCTGCCGTGCGCGAAGCATCCGCCAAAGAACTGATTGCTGCTCCGGGAACTTCGTGTCGCCACCACATTAAACATGGAACCGGTCGGGAAGCTTTGCACCCGGTGGAGATTTTGTACAACGCGCTGAAGTAGCAGGGAGCAGAGAGCAGAGAGCAAGGAGCAGAGGGCTTGGGGCGAAGAGCGAAGAGCACTGGGAGGGTGAGAACTGAGAAGAAGTGGTCAGTCGCAGTATTCAGTTTTCAGTTTATGCAAAACACTGCACCTACTTTGCATTCTCTGCGATTCCGAAAACCGAACAATTCAACAGTTCAGCGGTTCAACAATTCAACAAGTGCCAATAGCTTGAAACGTGGAACTCAAAACCCGAAACTCGTAACTCGTAACTCGTAACTCGAATATGAACAACTTTTGGAACGAACGATATGCTGCCGAAGATTATGCTTACGGCACTGAGCCGAACGCATTTTTAAAAGAACAGCTTCAACGACTGCAACCCGGTAAGATTTTATTCCCTGGAGAAGGCGAAGGCCGCAATGCTGTTTTCGCGGCCCAAATGGGTTGGGAAGTCACTGCATTCGACAGCAGTTCCGAAGGGAAAGCAAAAGCGGAGCGGTTGGCAAAATCAAAAGATGTTGAAATCGACTACCAGTTGAAAGCCTATCACGAGGCCAATTTCCAAGCCGAAAGCTTCGATGCATTGGTCTTAATTTACACCCACATTCCGGCCCAAATGCGCCGGGAATATCATCAGAAGTTTGCCCGCTTCCTGAAGCCCGGTGGTTACCTTATTTTGGAAGGTTTCTCGAAAGAACAAATCCACAACTCAACCGGTGGCCCGAAAGACATTAACATGCTTTGGTCGCAAGAAGAACTGGAGGGTGATTTTGCAGCCCTTTCAACGTTGAAAATTGAACTGTTGGAAACGGAATTGCAGGAAGGTGAATTCCACAGGGGAAAAGCAGCTGTAATTCGGGCTGTCGGGACGAAGTAAGTCGATTCTCCTTTTTGTCAATCGTCGAGTTGCAAGGCAATGACCTTATTGGACATCAACTGCGGAATGATAATGAGCTTACTTTCCGGTATAAACTCAAAATCAGCGAGGAAATCGTTTTTGTCGTCCAATTCATACAACAACTTTTTGTTGCCTTGTTCCAGTAGGTACAATTCCGATTTCCAGGATAACAAATAGCCATCCTTGCATTTCTTGATCCCATCGATGTTGTCCGATAGCTCGTTCGCTATAATTGTTGCCGTTTTATCTTTCAGCGAAATGGAAAGGAGATTCTCCACCCCCCTGTTCCCCACCAGCAGATGCCCGTTGTCAATCAGTAATCCGTTCGACGATTTCATAAGACTGTCGGCGTACCACACTTCGCTTATTCCATCTTTCAACCGGTGAATACAAGGCTTAAAGGTGTCGGAAATATAGACCGTGCCATCCTGATCCACCGCAATGTCGTTTAGAAAAACAGCATCTGTAACAGGTGTTCGTTTTTCAATCTTTTGATTTTCCAGATCCACAATGGTGAGTCCTTCCCGTTCAACAATGTACAGTTTGTCGTGAAAGATGGTCATTCCGGTTGGATTGTGTAAATGATCAATCCATCTCAGCTCTTCCAGCTTTCCTTCCGGGCTGAGTTTCGAAATAAACTCGTTGCGCAAGGTATCGGGCTTTTTAATAAAGCCTCCTTCATCGTTGAAATTACTCACATACAAACAATGACGAATGGAGTCGAAGACTACCGATTCCGACGCCATAAACAGGGGTTGAGTTTCCCAAACTTTGGTTACCTGTCCGTAGGTAGTTTTAGCACCCAACATCACGGCAAAGCAGGTTGCAATTCCTAAAATTAGCCGGTTCGTCAGTCTTCGTTTTTTCATTTGTATTGGTTTTTATTTGTTACAACATCGATTCGGGTTTGAATACCATGCTAAATGATTCGAGCGATAGCGGTGGTTTCGCCCCAATATTTAGCGGTAATAAGGTGTTTTCTTTATTTGTCTGTTACTTTAAACCAAGGTATATCAAGAATACCGTTTCTAAAATAGATATTTACTTCGGCTCCAACCTCTGCTCTGTTGTAAAGTGCTTTGCTTACACTTACATCATCAATTTCGTTTTGGCGCCCCCATGTCGAAAGCTTTAGATAGTAGGATCTAGATTTCCCCGAACTTATTCGTTTATCAAGTATTTTGGCGGTGTAGTGTTCTGCTTCCGAGTGGTCATAATAACAGTTGATGTGTATTACCGCCCCAAAACTATAGGCAAAAAGAATAAGCGCTAAAATTGAAACAGTTAAGTAATCAACTTTCTTCTTAAAAGTAAATTCCTTTTGATTTATGAGCAGCAAAAACAAGAAAGCTAATGTAATCAGACCTGATACAGGCCAAACGTGTGAATAGTCAAAAATATCGAAGTCTAAAAGTACTCGAAGCATGATACCCAAAGAAGGGTAAATTAAAGCGTAAAATAACGAAGGGTATGCACTTCCCTTTTTCTCGTCAATTCTTATTAAACCATCGGAAAGCTTGACGACCGCCAATGCTACAATTGGAATAAGCATAGCAGCCAATATAGAATAACTATACGGGGTTGGATAGAAAAAAATCCAGGCCGTCGTTAATCCACCAACCCAATTAAGCAGCTTCGCCCGCTGTCTGGCTTTCGCAAGTTTTTCTTCTCTCACTTCTTTTGTCCAACCAACAGATTCATCTTGTAATATCTCTTGTTCTTCTTCAAGGGCATTTGTCACGTCGAGATCCGGGTAACTAAGCGAAAGCCAATGTAAAATTTCACGGTAACCGCCAGTGTATTTGCTGATTTTAATACTCTTTTTACTGCTACTGTTTGGTTCTACAAATATGTATTGCTCATTTACCGTATAACCTTTTATCTCCTCAAGTTTCAATTCTCGTTTTGAAAGCGTGCTAATTGAGATTATCCTGTTTTTCCCAATAATCAGGCGTCCATTGTAAGCGTCTAAGACACCTATAATCATTAAAGCAATCATCGCCAGCGCAACTGGAATCAAAAGCCAACCTAATTTCAATAAGAAATCCCCATTTTGAAAGGGAAGTATCAGAAGCCAAGCAAAAAGGCTCACTAGTATTGGGGCCAATAGATATATAAAAATCGCCCAACCTTTTGCTAGTTTATATTCTTTCATTTTCGTTTATGTCGTTATTTATATTTTTCGTCAAAGTCCACTTGTCAACAATCATTTCATCCCATTACATCAAAATAAATAGATTAATGTTTTGGTTCGTAAAAGCATCCTCATTTAACGAATTACGATTTACAAATCCGCGATAGCGGGACAACAATACTCGTTAGATTATGTATTCAAAAATAAGAACACCGGCTAATATGAAAATAACAACGAAAAGTAAAAACCTTCTGAATTTAGGATGTGCAATGTTTATTTCTCCATTTCCAATGCCCCACCGATCCGGGACAACAACCCGGTCATCGTTTTCATTTGAATAAAACATCCCCAATTTATACTTTCCTTCGCTTTCCCGTTTACTCTTTTCAAAATTTGATTCTTCTAATCGCATTGCTTTAATATTTTGAACTGAGACAAATTCAATTTTAACCGGATGTTACCCGCTAACGCACTAAAGTCTCGTGTGGTTATTAAACACGCTGTTAAGGGATTTTCGCGGTAGCAGGGACTATTTAATGCAACATTCTTGGCAACAGTATTTATTTCTTTAAAATGCCTTTTTCAACGCTATCCTCAATAAGGCTTTCGGCATAATTCCATAGTTCTGTCGAACCATTTTTTATTATTTTTTTCTTTTCGTAAACCGCTTGATATTTCACGCCAAATTCTTCCCAAGTCCCACCATTATTTGATGTATTCTGTAATAAAGGTTCAAGCCGATCCATTGATCTGGCAAATTTTGCCTCATTAGAAATGCCATCTTCAAACTCTGTCCAGATTTCAATAAATTCTTTCGCTTGCTCTTCAGGTAGAATACCAAAAATCCGTTTGGCAGATTTCAGCTCTTCCTCGGTATTATCGTGATTTTTATTCTGGTCGTATATAAAGGTGTCGCCGGCATCTATTTCGACGATATCGTGTATTAATACCATCTTTACGACCTTCATTAGATCAATTTCCGCATCAGAATATTCACTTAACACAATGGCCATCATGGCTAAGTGCCAACTATGTTCAGCATCATTTTCGTTTCGGTCGCTGGCAAACAATTTTGTCCTTCTCTGAATGTATTTGATTTTATCAATTTCTTTAATGAACTCGATTTGCTTTAATAAATTCTCTGGTATCATTTCAGTTTCCGATTTTTATATTGTTACAACGGTTAGTAGTAGGTGGTCATGGCAGATTTACGATTAATCCGCCATTAACTATTGCGCAACACCGGCATGCCTTATGACCGTGTTAGCAACACGTTTCTTATTTTATTACTTTATTTTATTCAAAATTTCTCTGATTTGCTTAAGTTCAAATATTTGTTTTCCACAATCAATTTTCTCGACAGGAAAGTTTTCCACAAAGTCATTAAAGTCTGAACAGTTTCTAAAAATATTAAATTCTTCGTTTTTTATGTCCCAGACAACGCCAGTGCCACCAAAGGTTGTTATTGGATAAGACTTATCAATGGCATTTCCTAATTCACTACCAATGATGCCACCAACTCCTTCGGCAACACCAGCACTAAATCCCGTTTGCCATGGATTTACGAATGCGCCTTCAGCGTATAAAAAGTTGTCTCCTCCGATTAGCACACGAACAAATGAATTCATAGATTCAACAGGTGAAACTGATTTGTCCTTTTGGCTTTTATTGTCCAAAATTGCCCAATTGCTAAAATAAAGCTGTCCATTATGAGAAATTGCAAATACCTTTTTGATTTTTTTATTGGTATCTTTCTCTTTAAAGAAACATCTACGCGCCAGAGAGTCTGAGTCATTAACCAATTTAATTTTGTCAATTGTCAGTTGCAGAAACAGAGAAGGTGTCTTTTTTAGAAAATCTTCTTTTGTCTGATAAAGTCCTTCTGGAAAGTTCGATTGATAAATTGCTTGCTTTCCAAAAGCTTGGTTCAGTCCAAAATATATTAATAGCAATATTAATTCTAGTCGCAGTTTCATCATGATTTTAAATGTTTGCTGACAGTTGGTACATGTTGTCGTTGCGGATGTCGGAGAGCGTCCGACAGGACACGGAATTGCGAAACGAGAATCCGCAGTTGGCGTACCACCTAAGCCCGCCTTGTAATATCTACTGTTTTGGCGGTATGTTGCTTATTTGATTTCAATTTTCCAATCAATTTTTTCTAACTCAACTAACTCATAATCTAGTCTTTTAACATAGCCATTATTCAATCTCAAACTATCCCAATCTGAGAGCAATACAGTCTCATAGTCAAATATATAAAAACTCATAGTAGTGTCTTTGCTTTGATATATTTTCCTTATCCACATGTCTGTACTGCCAGGTATTGAAATACTTCTTGTCTCGTTCGGTTGTATGCTATTATTTAAAATGTAGTCTTTTCTGTTTGTTGAAGATACATCAAGAATTGTATCTAAATCATAATCATAACAGATTGGTTTATCAGTCTTGTTTGCAATCACCAGACGATTATCATAATAATCACAACTTGATGCGATAAGAATTATAACAATTACCTGAAATAATTTTTGTGTCATGTTATAGATTTTCCTGTGGTAAATTCTGTATTTATCCTGAGCAATTATTCATTAGAATTACAAAAAGTTAGTGCTATAATAAATTGAGTCTTCGTTTGCATTATTTCTTTACAATTACCGTCAACGGAAAATTGGATGTTGCGTGGCGAATGCGGCGAGGGTCAGTGTCGACCGAAGGAAGGCCAGACGCGAGATGGAAAGCTACGCCCCCCCGGTTACCCGCCATGCAATATTCCAAAATGTTAGCGGTTGTTTTTTATTTTGTTTTCATAAAGTATCCTCTAAAAGAATAGTCTGGGTCTTTTAATTTCCATTTTTCATGGCAAAAATTACACTGATAAATATACTCTCCATCATCCTTATCCCTTATACCATCAGGCCTAAACTCAATTTGTTTCATTTTATCACTACCCAGTTTCTTTGTTAATTCAAGGTCAAATTTTAGCCAATCATCTTCACTGGGAAAAGAAGGAAATTCGTTGTCAAAGCAATGCTTACACATAACTTATAATTTTACTTTCCAAAAGCGTCAAGGAAAATTGTTGTCTTTCGTCTTGAAGTTTTCCTTCTACTTGCATTTTCTTTTTTGAACAAGTTTAAGTTACTCAATTTTGTCTTTGAATATGATTGTTATATCTCTCTCATTCCCATTAAAGTCAACTATTGCAGAAATATATTTATGACCACCATCTGCTCCAGTTTCCTTTATTTTGTATTTTGTTAATTCAAACTTCGTCATCATTTTTCGATATAAATTCCTCAAACACAATTAGAAAATCCGCCAGCGGCAAATTGAACCTTTTTAGTTCCTTCTATTATTTCATAAATCCTAAAAGTATATGATTGTCCATAGTTAGGGTCTTTTACTTTTATCGATTTTCCTACATATTTCCAGTCATATGACCAGATATTCATACCTTTTATTTTGAATGGTTCGCTGTCAATAACAGTCGCTTTATGTATCCAATTTTGCTTCATTTAAATCACCGCTAACGTCGTTATAAAATTTTACGGCGTTTATATCTGCTTTATCGGTTTCAAAGGTGCGTTCATAACATGAAATAACAGGAGTAAGGGCACCTTGTCCAGTTTGTTTCCGAATTTACAAAACCTCTCTTAAGTTTACCTTAACCAAAAATAATTTATCCCCATTCCAAATAACTCAGCCAACGTAAAAAGGGAAGCTGTAGCCTCCCTTTTTTACTGGTTTTGTTGGTTGAGTCCTCGAAAACCGGATTGCTGTTGTTTGTTCTCCCCTATTATTGGTTTCACGTAGCCGGATAACAACACGTAACTGCTTACTTCGTCGCTCCAGTTACTCTGGGGGTTGCTCCCCATCGCCAGTACGCGAAAGCATATTGGTTTCCGCTGGTTAATCCGTTAATCAGAACTTTAGGTCTGGTAGCAAACGCGAATTACAAGTTTCCCCTTGCTTTTGTAGTAACAATCCGGTCCACAACCAGATCAAATGAAACATAATTTTACAAAACTCTCTGCGAATAGCCCACAAACACTCATTATTAGTTCAATCGAACAATCGTTTTGATTGCCCGAAACTCCTCTTTGAAAAGTGAAACACCAAAATGGGTTACCTTCCAGTTTAACAACCTTATGTTTCCTTGTCTTTTAGCCAGATTACCCCTAACTTTTTCTTCCGGAATTTTAAAAGCGTTATTACTTTATCCACCCCTCTTAAACTGGTTCAAATAAAATCTCCGGAACGTGGTGATCCGAATTCGGGTTATTGATTTTTCAGCGTAGTTCGATTGGTGGGAAAATCCGATGATGTTATTAGAACTACTTCTGGCGAAGTAGGTATGTGGTATACTAAAATTGTCTGACTCTAAAAGCGTCATTCCGTTACTTCTTATCTCCTTTTTTATTCAGGATAAATCTGTCTTGGGAAGATTCCGTCCGTCAAAAAACAATCTAACAATAAAACCGAATGCTTATGAAAGCGAAAATTCTACCTCGTAAAACTGCATGGAAACTCTTGATGCTTATCGCTTATGTGGCGATGCTTGCGCCCACTGGTTTTGCCCAGGAAGTGACCATTTTCACAGATAAAGACGACTACTACCCCGGAGAATGGGTTGTTATTACCGGCTCGGGCTGGGAAAATGACGAAAGTGTATTGATTAACCTAACACACATCGAGCCCAATATCCCGGATCATACGCATGATCCCTGGTACCTCTACCCCGATGCCAATGGCGAGATATATGACGAATGGTTCGTATTTGATGATGAACTAGGAACTACCTTTTGGTTGACCGCAACCGGAACAACCACTGGCTTGTTTGCCGAAACAACGTTTACGGATGGTAGTGAACCAAAAATCAACAGTATCACACCTTTATCAGGTGTTGCGGGTGATGATATTACAATTGTATTAAATCAACCTGCGACTTCTATAAGTTCTGTTTTATTTGGATTAGACTATGGTACTAATATTTCTTTAGATGTTGATGGAAAAACTATAACAGTTACAGTGCCAAATGGATCGGGATTAGTTTATGTCACAGTTAATGGATATTGGGATAATAAGGGAACGTCAACATATTTTACAGATACTTTTAAAGATCAATTCAATATTGGTTGTTCCTCACCTACTGTTAATACCGATCCGACTAATCAGACCATTACATATGGCAGTGATGCAACTTTTACAATAACCGCAAGTGGAACCGCTCCATTAGGTTATCAATGGCAGGTTGATGAAGGAAGTGGCTATATAAATATCGTAAATGGAGGTGTGTACTCCGGTGCAACATCTCCAACACTAACAATTACAGGCCCAACTGTTGCAATGAGTAGTTACCAATACCAGTGTGTTGTAACCGGGCAATGTAATCCGACTGCAACTTCAGCAGCGGCGACATTAACGGTGAATCCAAAAGCTCTTGAAGTGATTGCGGACAACCAAAGCAAAACTTACGGCTCTGCTTTCACTTTCTTAGGAACAGAATTCACAACTGTCGGACTGGTGAATTCAGATGCGGTAACTTCTGCTACCATTACTAGTGACGGTGCTCCCGCAACTGCCACGGTTGCCGGTTCTACATACGATATCAACATCAGTGCGGCTGTCGGCTCAGGGCTGGGTAACTATACAATCACTTACACGAAAGGTGCTTTCACCGTTAATCCAAAAGCTCTTGAAGTGATTGCGGACAACCAAACCAAAACTTACGGCTCTGCTTTCACTTTCGCAGGAACAGAATTCACAACTGTCGGACTGGTGAATTCAGATGCGGTAACTTCTGCTACCATTACTAGTGACGGTGCTCCCGCAACTGCCACGGTTGCCGGTTCTACATACGATATCAACATCAGTGCGGCTGTCGGCTCAGGGCTGGGTAACTACTCGATCACTTACACGAAAGGTGCTTTCACCGTTAATCCTTACCAAATTTGTGCTCTGTACAATGGATCTCTATTTGTTACCCAAGACGGAAGTTCCCCCGCTGTTTTCACGGTAAGCATTGATGTACAAGCAAATGATCTAGTTGGAAGTATGAATCCAGATGATGTTATTGTCACCTTCAATATTAAACCAGATGATAATCAAGCAGATGCTGAATCGTCGAGTTCTGTTCAACGCTCAGAATTACATAATGGTCTGTATACATATTCTCAAGACTGGTCAATTGATTTGGATGATATCGAGGGTTCACCTTTAGAGATTACCTGGGAATTATCAGGAAATTATACTCTTGGAGATTGCGATGAGGTGATGGCTATCGGGGCAGTTGCAAGACCAACAGATAATTTTGTTACTGGAGGAGGTTACTATTATCCTGATCCTGCAAATACAGGTGGTTCTATAGGAGCGGATGAAACATCTAGAGTCAACTTCGGCTTAGCAGCTAAAATGACAACAAAAGGCAAAAATCAAAAAGTTACCGGCGGAGTAAATATTATCTGGAGAAAAGGTGGCGAAAAGTGGCAGGCAAAATCGAATAGTGCTTCTCTACCATTTTTAATTTATGAATTAACTGACGAGGAGGGTGTTTATCGCGCTGAGGTTTTGTACACAAGTGCAAATGTCAGACAATTGGAAACCAACAATGCCGGCGGCGCTGAAGGTAGCGGGACGATAGCTATTTCAGTTGTTGATCGGAGTGAACCTGGTTCGAATGGGACACCAGATGGTGGGCCTGATGAAATTGGTATTGTAATAAAGGATAGTAAAGGAAACTTATTAGTATCCTATTACACTACGCCAGATCAGGCAAATACTCTCGAATTTCTAGATGGCGGCAATATTCAGGTTCATACCGGAAGTAAAAATAAATCTGCGGAAATTACTTCTTCTTTAATTTCGACCGTCGAGTCCCCGACCCTCACCGTGTACCCGAATCCATTCTCCGACCGTTTGCGTTTTGAGTTTGCTTCGCCGGAAACGGTTGATGCACGAATCGATCTGTACGACATGAATGGGCGATTGGTAAAAACGGTGTTCGAAGGCACCATCGAAGGTAATGTGATGAATCAGGCGGACTTTATTCCGGCAGAACAGGTTTCCGGAACCTACCTCTATCATTGCACCATTGGTAATGAAACATTCACCGGCAAGGTAATTTTTAAACGCTAACACGTTTTCGCTGATAGATTTCCTATTGCAGAGGCATCCAAGCGGGTGCCTTTGCTATTTTATTTATATCGAATACAAACTACTGATTGCCAAACATAAAAGTCAGCCCTGGCGCTCGTTTTTCCGTAAGCTATATATAATAAAAAAACCATCAGCTTATGAGAAAACGTCTACTTAGCCTGCTACCGATATTTCTGGCTGTTGTTCTCATTGCAGCAGTATCGACCACCCTCATCGACTTCTTCATGCCAGGATCACAGCCCGGCGAATCCGGGAACATTGAACATCCCGATAAATGCGATAACTGTCACGGAGGATATGACCAGGCTATAGAACCTGCCTTTAACTGGCGGGGAAGCATGATGGCACAGGCAGCCCGTGATCCTTTATTTTATGCTTGTCTGGCAATTGCCGAACAGGATGCACCCGGTTCGGGAGATCTATGTATTCGTTGCCATGCTCCCGATGGTTGGCTGGCAGGAAGATCTACACCAACTGACGGCTCAGCTTTAAACAACAACGACCGCGAAGGTGTGCAGTGCGACTTTTGCCACAAATTGGTCAAGCCAACCGATATCGGGCTTAATCCTTTTCCAGATGACATTGCTTACACCACCGGAACCTATCAATCAGACCAGGACTATTTAGGGGTCATTACCCTGATTCCTCCCCAGTCGGGAAACGGCATGTACGTTGCTCATTCTTCCAATGCCAAACGAGGTCCGTTTACGGATGCCGCTGCAAAACACCAGATCTTCTATTCACCATTCCATAGTCAATCAGATCTGTGCGGAACCTGCCACGATGTAAGTAGCCCCGCTATCGATAAGGACGGTAATTTCTCACTGGGTGGAATCAACAAGGACATCAGCGCTTTCCAAACCACCAATATGCTCCCCATTGAACGAACTTTCAGCGAATGGGAAATGAGTGCTTTCAATTCGTCCTCAGGAGTCGCTTCTGCCGATTTCGGTGGCAATAAAACCAACGTCTCCACCTGCCAGGACTGTCACATGATGGATGTTTCGGGATATGCTGCCAACAAAAGAGGAACAGTGTATCGGGACAATTTACCCTTGCACGACATGACCGGTGGCAATACATTTATTCCGGATCTTGTTGCCCTGCTATACCCGGACGAAGTAAATGCATCCGCATTGGATGCAGGCAAACAACGCGCCATGTATATGCTGCAGCATGCGGCAAGTCTCCATCTATCCGTCGCCAACGATGTGGCAACCGTAACGGTTACCAACAACACGGGACATAAACTCCCATCTGGCTATCCGGAAGGACGACGAATCTGGATTAACCTGAAAGCTTACGATACATCGGACAACCTGGTTTTCGAATCAGGAGCCTACGACACGGGAACTGCTGAATTGGATGAGGAAAACACCAAGATTTATGAAATCAATTTAGGGATGACGGATGAAGTCGAAGCCGCTGCGGGCGTATCAGGTGACCCGGTTACAGGTGAGTCTTTCCATTTTGTACTGAATAACAAAGTGGTTAAAGATAACCGGATTCCTCCCCTGGGATTTACCAACGAGAAATTCATTGCCATTCAATCGCCGGTTGTCGGCTACAGTTACGCTGACGGCCAAAACTACGACATCTCACAATACGTGCTGCCGTCGGGAATTAGTTATGTGAAAGCAAGTTTACTGTATCAGACTGTTTCGAAAGAATACGTCGAATTTCTACGGGATGAAAATGCAACCAACAATGCCGGGCAGCTCCTTTTCGATTTATGGGCAGCAAACGGGAAATCGGCTCCTGTCGTTATGTGCGAAGAAGAGTGGGGAACTCCACCGACTCCTCCCCTTATGCCGATCTATGCCAATATTTTGAGCTTCACCCGGGGATCAGCAAAAGGCAGCAAAGAGTATGTTACGGCCCTTGTAAACATGACCGACGATAACGGAGCAGGTATTTCCGGAGCTTTGGTCTCCGGCAGTTTCTCCGGGGCAACAAACGAAAGTGTAAGCGGAAGTACAGGTTCCGATGGAACTGTTACGTTAACATCGCGTTCAATCCGCAGCCCGGTTGGTGAATGGTGCCTCGATATTACAGGAGTTTCCAAAGCAGGATTCGAGTTTAACTCACCGGTTAGTGCTTGCGAAAGCAGTCTGAAGTCTGCCAGTATGAAAGCTGCAACCGATGAACTTTTCAACGTCTATCCAAACCCGTTCACAGACAATATTTATTTTGAAATCAGCCGAACGACGGACGACAATCTTCGAATCGAACTATTCGACCTCAACGGCAAGCTGATTCAACTGGTGAAAGAACAGGAGATAAAAGCAAATCAATCCTACAGGATCGAATGCAATGCCCAAAGTTTAAACAACGATGTCCTGGTTTACCGGGTAACATTGACAAACGAAACTTACAGCGGTAAATTAATCCGAAAATAAACACCTTGTCATTCTAAATAGAAGAAGGCCGATAGCGACATGTTGTTGGCTTTCTTTGCTATAGACAATGAAGAAAGCTGTTAGCAGATTGGGGTAAAAAAGAGGAGAATCGGGGTAGTTTCGGGAAAGACGAGAAAAGTAGTTGATCTCGGTTTAGAGCAAAAAAAAGAGTAGATCTCTATCTACCCTTTTCAAACCTAACTAAACCAATAAAACTAATCAAACCTAAACTTATGAAATAAAATCTACGACAAAGATATGCTGAAAAACATGTCAAGCCGTTAACTAAACGTTAAAAATACATTAAGGGTAAATTTTAGCCTAAAAAAGCTCATCCGCGAGTACCGTTTAAAAAGCGTCTCCAAAAGAATTGACCACGACGCTACCTCATCATCTTCCTTTTTCTAACTTTGAGTGCTTAATAAATTAAGATAGAATGACTACGATTTTCTGGCTAATCATTGCCATCCTTGTTTTTGATTTTGTGTTGGAACGTGTACTCGATTATTTGAACACCACCCGATGGAGCGATCAGGTACCTCTGGAACTGAAAGGGATATATGATGAAGAAAAATATCGCAAACAGCAAGCTTACTCAAAAGTCAATCACCGCTTCGGTATGTTAACCAGTTCCTTCAGCTTTCTGCTGATTATGGCGATGCTTTATTTCCAGGGCTTTGCCCTGGTTAACGCATGGGCCTTGTCTGTTTCAGAAAACCCGATTCTGTCGGCGATGGTCTTCTTCGGAATTTTGATTCTCGCCTCTGATATTTTAAATACCCCGTTCAGCCTCTACAGCACTTTCGTTATCGAAGAAAAATTCGGCTTCAACAAAACCTCATTAAAAACCTTCATTCTGGATAAATTGAAAGCATGGATCCTCGGCGGACTAATTGGCGGAGGACTCATGGCATTGATCATTTGGATTTACACGAAAAC
Source organism: Mangrovibacterium diazotrophicum (assembly GCF_003610535.1). Lineage (NCBI taxonomy): Bacteria > Pseudomonadati > Bacteroidota > Bacteroidia > Marinilabiliales > Prolixibacteraceae > Mangrovibacterium > Mangrovibacterium diazotrophicum. The sequence continues at coordinate 40,432 of NZ_RAPN01000006.1, forward strand.
AGGCGAGAACTTCTGGCTGTGGGTTTGGTTGGTCATTAGCGGATTTTCGATATTCATGGCCATGTTCTATTCCAGCCTCATTGTTCCACTATTCAACAAGCAAACACCGTTGGAAGATGGTGAGTTGAAATCGGCGATCAATGAATTTGCCACGAAAGTCGGTTTTAAACTCGACAATATTTTTGTGATTGACGGATCGAAACGCTCAACCAAAGCCAATGCGTATTTCACCGGGCTGGGCAGTAAAAAGCGCATCGTATTATACGACACGCTAATTAAGGACATGGAAATCCCCGAACTGGTAGCAGTTTTGGCGCACGAAATTGGGCATTACAAAAAGAAACACATCATCTGGAGCCTGATTCTGGGAATTCTGCAAACCGGGCTGATGCTTTATATTTTTTCGCTGGTTATCGATAGTCCGGAGTTATCGCAAGCCCTGGGCGTCGACAAAGCGTATTTCCATATCGGGCTGATTGCATTTGGAATTTTGTACTCTCCGTTGTCTTCAATCATCGGTATTGGCATGAATATCTTTTCGCGTAAAAACGAGTATGAAGCTGACGAATTCGCTGCAAAAAATTATAGTGCCGAACCGTTGGCAACCGCGCTGAAAAAACTTTCGGTGAACAACCTGAGTAACCTCCGCCCACACCCGGCCTATGTATTCGTGCACTACTCGCATCCAACTTTATTGCAACGATTAAATGCGATGCAAAAAAACACATAGACACAGAGTTCACAATAGATTTCTATTTTTTGAGAGCTTGTATAAACGATTGCAATCAAAGAAAACTCGAAACTCGTGACCCGTAACTAGTAACTCAATACATGAAAGCAGAAATAATTACCATAGGCGACGAAATCCTGATCGGTCAAATCGTTGACACCAACTCGGCCTGGATGGCTGAACAACTGAACTTGAATGGCATTGAAGTTTATCAGGTCACTTCAGTTCACGACGACCACGAACATATTCTGAGAGCCTTCGCCGATGCAGAAAGCCGCGCAGATTTGATCCTGATTACCGGAGGCCTTGGTCCCACGAAGGACGATATCACGAAAAAAGCGCTGTGCGATTACTTTCAATGTGGCATGCATCGCGACGAAAAAACATTGCAGCAAGTTATCGAGCGATTATCGAAACGAAACGTCACCATCAACCAATTGAATAAGGACCAGGCTTTGGTGCCCGACGTTTGCACCGTTTTGCAAAATTCGAACGGAACTGCACCGGGAATGTGGTTTGAAAAGGACGACACCATTTTCGTTTCCATGCCCGGCGTGCCTTTTGAAATGCAAGGAATAATGGTGGAGGAAGTTTTACCCCGTTTAAGAAAGAACGGCAAACTAAAATCAATTTACCACCAAACTGTGCTGGTTTACGGTATTCCCGAATCGATGCTCGCCGAACAGCTCGATGAATGGGAGTCCGCCCTCCCCTCTTTCGTTAAACTGGCCTACCTGCCCAACCAACTGATGATCCGACTTCGGCTCAGCGCCTACGGAAACGATATGGAAGAACTAAAAGCGTTGGTTGATCAAAAAGTTCGGGAGTTGGAGCAACTCATCCCCAATAATATTTTTGGTTACAACAATGACACTATTTCGGGCATCACCGGAAAACTGTTGCAAAAAACGGGCTCTTTCGTTGCAACTGCCGAAAGCTGTACTGGCGGAAATATTGCACACCTGTATACAGAAATCCCCGGTTCATCGGCCTACTTCCGGGGAGGTGTAGTAGCCTACTCCAACGAAGTAAAAATGGCTGCTTTGGGTGTAAAACCGGAAACATTGGAAGCTCACGGAGCAGTGAGCCGCGAAACCGCACTGGAAATGGTGCAGGGTGTAAAAAAAGCCCTCAACACCGATTATGGCATTGCAACGACAGGCATTGCAGGCCCGGACGGAGGCAGTGCCGACAAGCCGGTTGGAACAGTTTGGATTGCCGTTTCCGGAAAACAGGAAACCGTCGTGGAACGCTTCGTTTTTCATCATAACCGCGAACGCAATATTCAACGAAGCAGCCAAACGGCACTAAATATGTTACGTCAGTTATTGATTTCGGAAATGAAGTCTGAATTAAAATGAGTTAAATAACGAACGAAAACGAAGCTTTCAACGTTATTGAGGCAGTAGCAACCCGAAACTTAAAACTTGAAATACATATCGCCATGAAAAAAGTCCTGCTGATTATTACCATCATTTTTGTTGTTCTAATCGGATCTGCCGTTTTAATTCCGGTATTGTTTAAAGATACATTGATGGAAAAGGTGAAAACCGCGATCAACAAGAATGTGAATGCCACAGTCGAATTCAATGATTTCAACCTAAGTCTTTTCAAAGCTTTCCCGAAAGTTCAGGCGGAAATCGTCGACCTCAGCATAACCGGGAAAGACCAGTTCCAAACCGATACCTTGTTCAGCGCCGGCTCAATTGCCACGAATCTTTCGCTGTCAGATTTATTTAACGCCAACGATTTGAAGATCTCATCCATCCTGATCGACAAGGCGAACATTAACCTGTTATCGACAGCTGATGGCCTGGTGAATTGGGATATCGCCATGCCAACCGAGGAAGAAACAACTGTTGACACGACCCAATCAGACATGGCAATTTCGTTGCAATCAATCGAAGTTCGTGGACTCAACCTGACCTATAACGATGAAGCCACAACCACAATCGTTCAACTAAAAGATGCCAACCTCGATGCTTCGGGTGAAGTGGAAGGTACAATTACCCGCTTTAAGCTCGATGCTGAAGTTGGTGAATTTGTATTGAATTACGATTCAACGCAATACATCGCGAATACAGTTTTGAAAGCGAACAGTGAGCTGACAGCCGATTACGATAAAATGGTCTTCGAATTTGGCGAATCCCGCCTTTACCTGAATGACCTGCCGCTCGACTTGAGTGGCCGCTTCGAAATGCCGTCCGACAGTATGTATTTCGATCTTCAGCTGAAGCAACCCGAAAGTAGCTTCAAAACCTTACTGGCTTTGGTTCCGAAAGATTATCAATCTTACCTCGACGGTGTAACGGCAAATGGTGATGCCGGTTTCGAAGCCAGCGTGAAAGGTTGGTTCTACGAGGAAGATTATCCGGAGATCAATGCCCGCCTGTACATTAAAAATGCAGATCTGAAATACCAGGACCTCCCGGAGAAAATCAGCGCAATTGCACTGGAAACTGCAATTACAAAGCCTCAAGGTGACCTGGATCTGCTGAAAGTTGAAATTTCGAAAGCCCATGCACAGATACGTGAAAACCCGATCGATATGCACCTGCTGCTAACAACACCAATGAGTGATATGGCCTTTGACGCAGCCTTAAACGGTAAAATCGATTTCAGTACGTTGGCCGGAGCCATTCCGATGGACAGCATCGACCTGTCGGGTGTTTTAGCGGGTAACCTGAGTTTGAAAGGAACCATGTCGGCCGTTGAAGCAGAAGATTTCACGAAAATTACCTCGAATGGAAACTTCACCTTCAGTAACATCCATGTTCAAACGCCACAAATTACCAAGCCGTTTGAACTGAGCTCGGGAACGGTGAAAATAAATAATCAGGAAATTGCAGTGAGTTCTTTTGCTGCCAAAACCGGAAGCAGCGATTTTACACTTAACGGAAAACTGTCTAATTACCTCCCTTATTTCCTGAACGACCAAACGCTTCGCGGCGATTTCAACCTGCAGTCCAACTACCTTAATCTGGATGAATTGTCGTCGCTGATGGCGGAAGATACAACGACAACAACCGCAACCAGCGACAGCGTAATCGCTTTTCAGGTTCCGGGAAATCTCGATCTGACGTTCCGCTCAAAGATAGCCAAAGCAAGTTTTGACCAAATGGACATTAGCAATATCGACGGTTTGATTGTCGTGAAAAATAAAATGCTGCAACTCCAAAAACTGGATATGAATATGCTTGGTGGCGAGTTAACCATCGACGGCAATTACATCAGCAGCGAGAAAAACCAACCCGATTTCGATTTTAATGTGCAAATCAATTCTTTCGATATTCCGGTGGCCTACCAGTCGATCGGAACCATGCAACACTACATGCCGATTGCTGCGAAAAGTACCGGTAAAATTTCCTCGCAGATCAAGTTCAAAGGGAAAATGAACGAGTCGCTATCGATAATTCCAACTTCATTGAACGGAAATGGCTTTTTAAGTACGCAGAATTTGCAGATTGTCGACTCTCCTACTTTCGACCAGGTGAAAAACTTCATCAAAAGTGAAAAATTGAAAAATGTGAAGGTTGAAGATTTCACGTCGAAATTCCGATTGGAGAACGGAAACCTGCTTGTTGATCCGTTCCAAACAAATATTGCCGACCAGGAAGTCACGGTATCCGGCCAGGTTTTGGTTGACCAAACGCTCGACATGGATTTAGCTTTCAAAGTCAACAAGGACGACCTGACCGGCGATATTTCCAATGCACTAAGCTTCCTGCCGGGAAGTAGTAATATTTCGAAGCTCGATATTGGTGTTGGTGTTACCGGAGAATTGAGCTCGCCCAAAGTTTCGCTGGATTTGAGCAAAGCCAAAGATCAAATTGCGGAGGAAGTTAAAAAGTCGACCAAAGAAGAACTTGAAAAATCAGCCAAGAAAATTGGTGATGAACTGAAAAAATTATTCAAATAATTCGGGAAATAATTCCTTGAAAGTCCAGATTCGATTGAATCCGGACTTTTTTTGTTTTTGTGATCTGTCAAAATGCAAGTTACAGCATCTGTTTTAGACCATTTTCGTCAATCGCCACTGACACATTTCAAATTGACAAATTCAGCCTCACTTCCAAATCATCTTGTTAATATTTTCTTAACACTAAGCGCATTTTGATCTTAATTTCAATGAAAATCTACCCAACTAACAAAACCACCAGCAGGACAAAAACACCTAAAACTCTATAAAACAGTTTATTAACACAGACAAACGACATAAAAACAAGCCACGAGTCATTTTATTTTATGGTTTTTATACATGTTTTTATTGTCTTTTAATCGTATTTATTTGTGATTTTAAATCACTTTTTAAGCAAATCTACCTCTTTCTAATCTTTTTGAAAGAATTCATTTTGTTTCTTTGTAGATATAAAGACAAATCAGTCCTTTATTTGTAAAAAAGCAGATCGGTATGGAAAATTTTAAATCTTCAAAAGCAACTAAAATTGACTTGTTCAGTTTGAAATCTGTCCAAATGAAAACCTTTCACATTACCTGGTTTTCTTTTTTCCTCTGTTTCTTCGGATGGTTTGGGGTAGCTCCGTTGATGGCTGTTATTCGTGAAGAATTGATGCTCTCCAAATCACAAATCGGAAACATCATCATCTCTTCGGTGATGATTACCATTTTCGCCCGTTTGCTCATCGGTTGGATTGCCGATAAAATAGGACCTCGAATTACTTACACCTGGCTGCTGATCATCGGGTCGCTTCCGGTCATGCTAATTGGGCTCAGTAATGATTATACATCTTTCCTGATTTTCCGTTTGCTCATCGGTGTCATTGGCGCATCTTTCGTGATTACCCAATTCCACACCTCGCTGATGTTTGCTCCCAATGTGGTTGGTACAGCCAATGCAACTACTGCAGGCTGGGGAAACCTGGGCGGAGGAGTAACGCAAATGGTGATGCCACTTATTTTCGCTGCTTTTGTGTCTCTCGGCTACGTTAGCAGCGAGGCCTGGCGCTATGCCATGGTTGTTCCGGGAGTACTCATGATTATTATGGGGCTGGTCTATTATAAATTTACGACCGACACCCCGGAAGGAAACCTGAAAGATCTGAAGAAAGCAGATCCGGATTTTGCCATCAAGAAAAAAGCTGAAAAAGGACAATTCCTGGCGGCGCTGAAAGATTACCGTGTTTGGGGCTTGTTCCTGATTTACGGCGCTTGTTTCGGTATTGAACTTACCATCAACAATATTGCCTCACTTTATTACAAAGACTATTTCAACCTCGATGTAAAAACAGCTGGTTTAATTGCCGGTTTATTCGGATTGATGAACCTGTTTGCACGATCCCTGGGCGGTATCTTCGGCGACAAAGCCGGTATCAAATGGGGATTGAAAGGCCGGGTTTATTTCCTCTTTATTGTTCTTTTGCTGGAAGGATTCGCCTTGATTGCCTTCAGTAAAATGACAATCCTGCCAATCGCCATTTTCAGCATGATTGTGTTCAGCCTGTTCGTCCAAATGTCTGAAGGCGCCACCTTCTCGGTTGTTCCTTTCATTAATAAGAAGGCTATCGGAACTGTTTCCGGAATCGTTGGTGCCGGCGGAAACGCGGGTGCAGTTGCTGCAGGATTCCTGTTCAAAATGGAAAACGTTTCCTACCCGCAGGCTTTGTTTATCATCGGGATAATTGTCTGCGTCATCTCTCTGTTTGCCTTCCTGGTTCGATTTACAGAAGAGGCTGAAGAAGAAGCCCGCAAAGAACTTTCAGAGGTGTATTCGCTTAACGATGTCGTTCAGCCAAAGCCTGTTTTCATCTACAGCTACGCTAAAAAAGGAATGTATAAAATCTAAGACCATGAAGGCCGGAGAATACAAATCAACTTGCTCTTATTGCGGAGTAGGCTGCGGAATCATTGTCTCAAAAATGCCCGACGGGAAAGTGACAGTGCGCGGCGACCGGGAGCACCCCGTGAACCAGGGAAAACTGTGTTCCAAAGGTTTGAATCTGCACTACGTTGTCAACAACCAGGACGACCGCCTGTTGGTTCCGCAAATGCGTTTGGGGAAAGGTCACCCGCTTAAAACAGTGGAGTGGCCCGAGGCAATCGCCCGCGTAGCCACCGTTTTTAGCTCATTAATCCAGAAATTCGGTCCCGACTCGGTGGCATTTTATGTATCCGGCCAATGCCTCACCGAAGAATACTACGTGGCTTCGAAACTGGCCAAAGGATTTTGGGGAACCAACAACATCGACACCAACTCGCGCCTCTGTATGAGTTCCGCAGTAGTTGGCTACAAAATGCAACTTGGAGAGGATGCTGTTCCGGCCTCCTACGAAGATATCGACCTGGCTGATTGCTTCTTCATTACCGGAGCAAACCCGGCCTGGTGCCACCCTATTTTGTTTCGCCGCATTGAAGCACGAAAAAACGCCAATCCGGACGTGAAGATCGTCGTTGCTGACCCTCGCCGCACACAAAGCTGCGAATTGGCCGACCTGCACCTTCAACTAAAACCGGGCACCGATGTGTATCTCAACAATGCCATCGCCCGAGTGCTGCTTGAAAACGGCTATGCCGACTGGGATTTCATCCGTCACCACACCAACGGCATTGAAGAAATGCAGGCTGAAGTGATGGCAACTTCGGTAGAAGAGGCCGCTGAAATTTGTGGTCTTGAAGCTGACGACATTCGACTGGCAGCAAAGTACATCGGCGAAGCAAAAGGCTTTATTTCGATGTGGGCCATGGGCCTCAACCAAAGTGTGATTGGGGTGAAAAAGAACTTGTCGCTCATCAACCTTTCGCTCATCACCGGCAAAATTGGCAAACCGGGTAACGGACCGTTTTCGCTCACCGGGCAACCCAATGCCATGGGTGGACGCGAAGTGGGCGGCATGTGTAACCTATTACCAGCACATCGCAATTTGGACAACGAAAAACACCGCCGCGAAGTAGCTGAATTTTGGAACGTTGCCGAAGTACCAGCCAAACCGGGCTACAGTGCAACCGAAATGATTGATGCTCTGGAAAGCGGCCAATTGAAAGCAGTTTGGGTGATTTGCACCAACCCGATGGTGAGCCTGCCGAACTCGCACAAAGTAGAGCGTGCCTTGAAAAACGCCAAGTTCGTCGTGGTTCAGGACATCTCAAAAAACTCGGACACCGTGCCTTTTGCAGACGTTGTTTTCCCGGCTGCCGGCTGGTTAGAGAAAGAAGGTACAATGACCAATTCGGAACGCCGAATCACCTACCTGAGCCAAGTCGTAAAAGCACCAGGCGAAGCACTCCCCGACTTTGAAATCATGTGCCGTGTGGCTCGGAAAATGGGCTACTCCGGCTTCAACTTTAAAAATGCACAAGAAGTATTCGACGAATATAAACAGCTGACACTCGGCACCAACATTTCAATTGGTGAGTTGAGCTACAACCACCTTCGTGAAAAAGGGTCGGTGCAATGGCCTTTTAGAAACGGCAGAAGCACCGCTCGTTTATTCGAAGACAAGAAATTTTACACTCCCACGCAAAAAGCAAACCTGTTTGCGGTGGAGCCAACCAACGATTCGGAAAAACCGAGCGATGACTATCCGTTCATCCTGACAACCGGCCGGATTCGTGACCAATGGCACACCATGACGCGCACAGGTAAAGTGAAACGTTTGCAGCAGCACATCGACAAACCATTCCTGGAAATTCACCCAACCGATGCCGAAAAACTGGGAATTGAAAACGACGATGTCGTCACCATTAAAAACCGGATGGGCGAAGTGAACGCTGCGGCCAAAGTGAGCGAGACAGTTCGTCCGGGCGTTGTTTTCCTGCCCATGCACTGGGGAAAAGTGTTGGCCGGGAATCATGCAAGAACAAATAACTTGACTTTCGATCGCGTCGACCCAAAATCGAAAGAACCAGATTTCAAATACAGTACTGTTCAAATTGAAAAATATGCCAAGCCAGCCGAGCAAATCATTGTTGTTGGTGCGGGCGCAGCTGCCCTTCAATTTGTACGCAGCTATCGCGAGAAAAATCAGGCCGACCAGATTTTGGTCATTTCAAAAGAAACGCATCCGTTCTACAACCGGGTTTTGTTGCCCGATTATATTTCAGGTAGCCTAAGCTGGCAAGCCCTGCAAAAAACGAACGACGACGAAATCAAAAGTCTGAATATTCAGCTTGAAGCTGGTGTGAGCATGAAGTCGATTGATGCCGAGGCAAAAACGGTGAAATGCTCGAACGGTAAAATTTATACCTACGGAAAACTCATTTTGGCAACCGGTTCGAGCCCCAATGTTGCCAACTCAGCGTGGATGCAATTCCCGTCAACTTACACCATCCGGAACCGTTATGATGCCGATCGCTTCCGTAAAGAGATCAAAGCGGATCAACGCGTATTGGTTGTGGGCGGCGGTTTGCTGGGACTTGAAATGGCAGCATCACTGCTTGAGCTAGATGTCAACGTAACCCTGGTAAATCGGAACCCGCGCCTGATGGATCGCCAGCTCGACAACGACTCGGCCATCCTTCTAAAAGAAATTCTCACTGAAAAAGGTGTACAAATCCTGTTCAACGACGAACTCAGTCAAATCAATTATGACTGGCAGGATCAACACCAGGTGAGCTTTAAAAGTGGTAAACGACTGAATTTTGATGCCATTGTTTTCGCCATCGGTACAAAACCAAACATCGATTTTGCGAAAAATGTCGTCGACACCCGTCGTGGAATCATTGTTAACGAACATCTGCAAACCAGCCGTGAAGATATTTATGCCATTGGCGAAATTGCAGAACTGAACGGAAACCTTTTCGGCATTACTGCCGCTGCCGAGGAACAAGCCACCGTATTGGCCAACCACCTACTGGGCAACCCGATGAGCGAATATTACGGCACGGTTTCCATGAACATCCTCAAATTCCCGGGCATTGATCTTTGTTCTGTTGGACTGACCTCCATTCCTGACGGATCGAAAGGTTTCGAGGAAGTTGTTTTCATCGATAAAGCTGCCCGCTACTACAAGAAATGTATTGTGAAGGATGACGTTTTAATGGGTGCGATCCTGATGGGTGACAAAGCCGAATTTGCCGAGTTCAAAAAACTGATTGTGCAAAAAACGGAGTTGGCCGGGCTACGCAACAAACTGCTCAGAACAGGCAAACCGGTGGAACCGGTCATGGGCAAATTGCTTTGCTCGTGCAACAACGTGGGAGCCGGCAATATTCAAAAAGCCATCCGTGGCGGTTGTCAGAATCTGGATGCTGTTTGCGAGGCAACCGGTGCCGGATTGGGATGCGGAAGCTGCCGCCCCGAGGTTCAAAAGCTGTTAAAAGAAGAACTCGAACCTGTTAGCAGTAACTAAAATGAAAAAGACAAACAACAAATATCTTTACCGTGTACTCAGCAAAGGTGGTGTTCTGTCGCCTGCCCTGTTTGCCGACGTGCTGAAACTGGCTGAAGAAGCCAGCAACAAGCATGTGCTGCTCGGCTCGCGGCAGGACATCCTTTTCGATCTGCCCAAAGATGCTACGCCAAAGATTGAAGGCTCGGGCATTTCAATCCAAAAGCGAAGCTCGGGGCTGCAAAATGTCGTTTCATCCTACGTTTGTGTCGATATTTTGCCTTCTACCAACTGGGTGTATTCAGGAACCTTCCTGAAAATACTCGACCAATTCACGTTCGATCACCAGCTTCGGGTGAACATTGTGGATCCGCGGCAGAACATGGTTCCGCTATTTTACGGCCAGATTAATTTCATTGCTTCAGATGTGCCCAACTACTGGCACCTGTTTTTAAATCTGAAAGATGGCAAGAGCCCTGAAAGCTGGCCGGGTTTGGTTTTTACCGAAGACATTGCAGAATTTGCAGCGAAGCTTGAAAACCTGATTTTAGTCGATCAATTGAAATCGGTGAACGAACTAAGCACAGCCTTGGCTTCGACCAACCTGCAAAAAAACACGCTGGACAAGGATTCGAAGATAACGCTGCCAAAAGGCTTTTTCCCGTACTACGAGGGGCTGGTAAAAATGGACGGCAAAAGCCAGTATTGGGCTGGTTTTTACTGGCGAAGCAACCAATATCCAATTCAATTTTTGAAGGAGGTTTGCGAGCTGTGCATGAAAACCAATGTGGGAAAGATCAGCTTTACCCCCTGGAAAACGTTCCTGATCAAGGATATTGAGGCTAAAGACAAAAAGTATTGGGACGAGTTGATTGGTCGCTACGGCATTAACATGCGCCACTCATCGTTCGAGCTGAACTGGCATTTGCCATTGCTGGATAAGGAAGCTCTGAAGCTGAAACGCTACCTGGTTTCCGAGTTCGACAAGTTCGACATCCGTACATTCGGGCTCTCCTTTGCCATTCAAAACAAAACCGCGGGAAATTTCACAACCGTGGTCATTCGCAAAAATGGTCGGTTGCCTTTCCTGGGAAGGTTCGATTTCACCAGCAATTACAGTGTCGAACATGCATATGATTTCAACCCAAACAGCAACCACTACCTGACTTTTCAATCACGCCTCAGTAAAAGTGAGTTACCAAATGCGTTGAGCGAATTGACCAAACGCTACTACGCCCGCTTGTTTGTGCAGAAAAACCCGGAGATAACCGGACGCCAGAAAGAAAATAAGGGTGCAAAACGCCTGGTTCACCAGTGTAGCTTTTGCAAAACGGTTTACGACGAGCGCTACGGTGATCAGCTCGCCGATGTCCCGGCCGGCACTTCATTCGTGCTGTTACCGGAGACCTATTGCTGTCAGGTGTGCGAATCGCCAAAATCAACATTTAACGAATTGGAAATAACCGAAGCCATCAGTGCTTAAAACTAAAATAGATGTATCGAATTGAAGATCATATGGGAAGACGTTTTGAAAAGCTGCGGGTTAGCTTGCTGAACACCTGCAATTTTTCGTGCACCTACTGTGTGAGCTCCGGACCGGATGCAACGCAAAACAGCCTGGTGCCGGCTTTCCGCGAGGAACAATTGGATACCAACGACTTTGCCAAACTGATTGCAGCCGTGCACCGTGTTTGCGGACTGAAGAGCATCCGCCTGACCGGTGGCGAACCGCTGCTTTATATGAATTTGTTCCCGCTGATCGAACAGATCAGGAACATCGGAATTGAAGATATTCGCCTGACAACCAACGGCTACTACCTGAAGCAGACAGCCAATCAGTTGAGTAAATCAGGCGTGCGTTCCATCAACGTGTCCCTCGATGCCATTGATGCAGATTTAATGAAAACCATTTCCCGCCACCAGAATCCGCAAAAGGTTTTTGATGGCATTGAAGCGGCTGTTGAAGCAGGCTTGAATGTGAAGCTGAACGCCGTGATTATGCGCGGACAAAACGATTCGCAAATCATTCCGCTGCTGGACTACGCAGCAAAAATTGGCGTTAAAATTCGCTTCCTCGAGCTGATGAAAATGGGACACCTTTTCCAAGGACAGAATGAATTGTTCTTCTCCGAAAAAGAGATTCTCGAAACGATCTCCCGGAGCTACAACATTCAACCACTGGAGCGTAAAGCTTCGGACACGGCACACTACTGGTCGGCAGGAGGACAACGAACCTTTGGCATTATTGCCAACGAGTCGACCCCATTCTGCCACGACTGCAACCGGCTGCGCATGGACAGCCGCGGATACTTTTTCGGCTGCCTGAGTAACGCCCATGGCGAAAAGCTGGCGCCGTTCATTGAAGATCAGGACTTATTAATACAAAAGCTTCGTCAACTGCTGCTGTTGAAACAACCTGTGAAATTTCACGGGAGCAAGCTGTCGATGCGCAATATTGGAGGATAACAGATGGAATCAACCATTCAAGTAACCTGTTTCGCCGGCTTAAAAAAATACTTTGCAGGAGAGCTGACCTTAAACCTAGTTCTTCCCACGGCTTACGAGAACGTGTTGGAAGAAATGAAAAGGATCAATCCCGAAGCAACCGAGATTCTGGATAGCTGTCGCATCGCCGCTTGCCAGACTTTCGTTCCGCTCAAGTCGCTAATGACTTCGGATGAACCGATTTTCATCGTTCCTCCTTCAAGCGGAGGATAAGCGAATTGAAGAATGATTAACGATTAGTGATTGCCGATTAACTCGAAACTTGTAACACATAACCCAAACTCAAATGCAACATCTAACGCCAGATACCATCAATTATGCTGATCTGTTCGTCGATTTCCGCGATCCGAACAGCGGTGCTGTTGTCCTGTTCAGCGGTGAAGTTCGCGACAACAACAAAGGACGAGCTGTGACCCATTTGGAGTACGAGGCTTACGAACCGATGGCTGAGAAAATGATCGCAGATATTCTGCGCGATGCTTTCGAAAAATGGCCGTTGAACAAAGCGATTTGTGTGCACCGGGTTGGAAAAGTTGAAATCTCGGGCTGTGCTGTGGTTGTGATCACGAGCTCGGCACACCGTGCAGCTGCTTACGAAGCAAATCGTTACATCATCGACCGGGTGAAATACGAGGCGCCGATTTGGAAACATGAGTTTTTTGCTGACGGAACCAGCGAGTGGGGACAAAACTGCGATTGCAGCTCTCCATCGCATCCGCATCATCACGAACACAAACACCAATACGCCAAATGAGAACCTTGACGACAGAAGATCACAACCGCTTTTCTCGTCACATCTCGCTGGCCGAGATTGGCGAAAGCGGTCAGCAAAAGCTGAAAAATGCACGGGTGCTGGTAATTGGCGCCGGTGGCTTGGGCAGCCCGTTGCTGACTTACCTGGCTGCTGCCGGAGTCGGCTCCATTGCCATTGTTGACGATGACGTGGTAAGTGCTTCGAACCTGCAGCGACAGATTCTGTATGCCACGGCCCAGGTCGGGTTACGGAAAGTGGAGATGGCCGCACAACGGTTGGTCGAGTTGTATCCCGAAATCCGGATTTTGGCTTACAACACGCGGCTGACAAGCGAAAACGCAGAAGAATTGATTTCGGATTGCGACGTGGTTGCCGACTGTTCCGACAACTACGCCACCCGCGCACTGATTGGAAATGTTAGCGCGAGGCTGAAAAAACCGCTAGCCTACGCTTCGGTATTGAATTACGAAGGACAGGTGACTGTCTTCAACTATAGCGAAGGAGCGTCTTTCGGCGAGCTTTATCCAAGCTTACCGAAAGACGGCCTGTACAAAACTGATGAAATTGGTTTGGTAGGCGTGCTACCCGGAATTGCCGGTTGCCTGCAAGCCAACGAAGTACTGAAAATCATCACCGGATATGGTGAGGTGCTCTCCCGAAAACTGTTGGTTTTCGCCATTAACGAAAACCGTTTTCAGGTTTTTAATTACTAAGCCAGAGCCATACCAACGATTCGTTTTACCGGCTCGGACAAGTTTAACTGTAAAGCAATTTCATGACCATGAGCAGACATTTTACCCCAGGTTTTTTGCACAATCTGAACCAGCTGTTCGTCCGTTTTTCCGGGCATGAAATCAGCCATGTAGTTCTCGAGGAAAACCAGGCAAACAACATCTTCCAATTTCTGGGCTTCATCCAAACGATGAATATTCAGCTTTTTCAGGATGTCGCGCACTTCGGAAATAAAGTCGTCCGCGTAACCGGCTTCTTTCAGAATAACAGCAGCCTTGTCGGCTTGGTAGTCGCCCAAAAAGTTACGCCACTGGTAATAACCGATTCGTCCTTCTGGATAAGTGCTGCGGGCAATTTCCCAGCGAAACAGGTGTTGGCACCAGGCAGAAATCGCCAAAGCTTCAGAAGCGTCGGCATAAACTTTCTGCAAACAATCAGCCAAACGCTGGCTATACAACAACTCCGCCGGTGTGCCTTCGGCCTCCAGGTTAGGATCTTGCTGATGAGCCGCTTTCAAAGCCTCAACAGCAACAGGGTAAACAGAACTATACATGCTTGTCAATTTTAAAAGAAATAACAGGATGCCAACCAAAAAGTTACATGGCAACCTGAAATAACGTCGAAATAATAAAAACAAAATAACACAAAACTCACATGAAAAAACGAATTGTATTAATCGGAAACGGGATGACCGGCTACAAATTCTGCGAGAAATTTGTGGCATCTCCACTGGTTCAGGACTACGAACTGCTTGTTTTTGGTGAAGAACCTCACCCTGCTTACGACCGGGTGCACCTGACCTCCTACTACACCGGAACTGTTCCGGAGGAATTGTTGTTGGCTCCGGCCGGCTGGTATACCGAACACGGAATTGAACTGCGCACGCATGAACGAATTACGGGCATCGATCGCGAAGCCAAAACCATCCAGTCGGAAAGAGACTTGACTTATCATTACGACATCCTCGTGCTGTCAACCGGCTCATCTGCATTTGTTCCTCCCATTCAGGGAGTTGAAAAGAAAGGTGTGTTCGTGTACCGCACGTTCGACGATATCGACAAAATAAAAGCTTACATCCCCGAAGCCAAAAAGGCGGCGGTAATCGGCGGCGGACTTTTGGGCTTGGAAGCTGCAAAAGCAGTACTCGACGACGGATTGCCAACCAGCATAGTGGAGTTCGCTCCCCGCCTGATGCCGCGTCAGCTTGACCCGCAAGGCGCCGAAATCCTAAAGTCGAAACTGGAAGAATTCAACCTGGAAGTTTTACTGAATAAAAGCACCGAATGCATCGTTGGGAATGGATCAATTCAAGGTTTGAAATTTACCGACGGAAGCAGCATCGACGCTGACCTGCTCGTGATTTCAGCCGGGATTCGTCCGCGTGACGAACTCGCTAAAAATGCAGGTTTGGAAGTGCACGCTCGTGGTGGAATTGTGGTAAACAGTAAAATGGAAACACTGGACCCCAACATCTTTGCCATCGGTGAATGTGTGGTGGTGCATAATATGGTGTGGGGCCTGGTTGCGCCATGCTACGAAATGGCTGAAGTGCTGGTTAAAAACCTGCAAGGCGACTCTGCCGAATTCCTTGGCTTCGACCTGTCGTCGAAACTAAAACTGATCGGTACCGATGTGGCCAGCTTCGGCGACGCTCTTTCAGCACAGGAAGGAATGAAAACAATTGTGTACGAAAACAAGGCGCGCGGCGTGTATAAACGACTCAATCTTTCGGCTGACGGCAAATACCTGTTGGGTGGAATTTTGGTTGGCGAGGCCGACGAATACAATATGCTGAAGCAGGTGGTGAACAACAAAATGGTACTGCCTGAAAACCCGGAAGATTTCATTTTGGGTGCCCGCGGTGGCGAAGGTGGTGCCGGCATCAGCGTTGGCGACCTGCCCGACTCAGCCGTCATTTGCTCCTGCGAAAACATCACCAAAGGTCAGATTTTGCAGGCCATTGAAAAAGACGGTGCCGAAGCAGTTCCGTTGATTAAAAGGTGTACCAAAGCCGGAACCGGTTGTGGTGGCTGTGTGCCCATGATCGACGATTTGCTGACACATTACATGAAGTCTCAGGGACGTGAAGTACGCAAAACCATTTGCGAACACTTCAACTACACCCGCCAGGAATTATATGACCTGATCAAGGTGAACGAGATTAAATCGTTCAATGAGCTGTTGCATGCCCACGGGAAAGGCTCTGGTTGCGAGATTTGTAAGCCTGTTACAGCATCACTGCTTGCCAGCATCTGGAACGAAGTGATTGCCAAGCACGATACCATTCAGGACACCAACGACCGCTTCCTGGCAAACATCCAGCAACGCGGCGTGTACTCCGTTGTTCCGCGTATTCCGGGTGGAGAAATTACCCCGGACAAATTAATTGTGATTGGACAAGTAGCAAAGAAATACGACTTGTACACCAAGATCACCGGCGGCCAGCGTATCGACCTGTTTGGTGCACGGGTTGATCAGCTGCCTAACATTTGGGAAGAACTGATTGATGCCGGATTTGAAAGCGGACACGCTTACGGTAAAGCATTGCGAACCGTAAAAAGCTGCGTTGGTTCAACCTGGTGCCGCTACGGAATGGACGACTCGGTGACTTTTGCTATCGACGTTGAAAACCGCTACAAGGGACTTCGTTCTCCGCACAAATTGAAAGGCGGCGTTTCGGGCTGTGTACGCGAATGTGCTGAAGCACGCGGCAAGGACTTCGGCATCATTGCTACCGATAAAGGCTGGAACTTGTTCGTTTGTGGAAACGGTGGTGCCAACCCGCGCCATGCCGACCTGTTGGCTTCCGACCTCGACAAAGAAACCTGCATCAAATACCTCGACCGCTTCCTGATGTTCTACATCAAAACAGCCGGCCCGTTAACCCGGACCTCCAAATGGCTGTCGGAACTGGAAGGCGGATTGGGCTACCTGAAAGACGTCATTGTGAAAGACTCACTGGGCATTGGCGAAAAACTGGAGCAGGAAATGGAAGAACTGATTTCGCATTACCAATGTGAGTGGACGACTGTTGTCCGCAACCCGGAAATGCGCCAGAAATTCCGCCACTTTGTCAACTCAGATCAAATCGACGAAAACATCAAATACGTACCGATGCGTGGCCAAAAAATGCCCGCCAAAGCATAACAACTATGGAAACACAAGTAATCACAACAGTAAAAGAGTGGGTGAAAGCTGCGGCAGTAGAAGACTTTCCGCAGAACGGCGGCGCTGCAGTGCTGATCAATGGTGAGCAAATCGCGGTATTCAACTTTACGAACGAAGGCCGTTGGTACGCCACACAAAACCGCTGCCCGCACAAAGGTGAAATGGCCATCTCGCGTGGCCTCACCGGCGACTCGGATGGTTTGCACAAAGTGGCTTGCCCGTTCCACAAAAAGACTTTTTCGCTCGAAGATGGCAAATGCCTCACCGACGAAGGTTACCAATTGAAAACTTATCCCGTAAAAATAGAAGACGGATTCGTTTATGTTGGGATTGAATAGTTGATTAAGAAGGCAGTTGAATGCCTTTGAAGGCAATGGGAAGCATTGAAAACAATCGTGTTCAACTGCATTCAACACTTTCAACTGTTTCCAACTGTTTCCAAATTCAGCTATCTTTCAGGCCAACCTTGAAAAATTGAATTATGCAACGCAAGTATTTACCCATATCGCTTGACATTACCAACCAGAAAATCCTGATCATCGGAGCCGGGAAAAGTGCCTTTAGCAAAGGAACAATTCTGAAACGCTTCGATGCTGAAATTGAGTTCGTGGCACTGGAAATCTGTGATGAAATTAAAAACAGTGGCTGGCCCTACAAGCAAAAAGCTTATGAGCCGTCGGACCTGGAAGGTTACATCATGGTGTACAGTTGTTCGAACAATCAAAAACTGGATTGCCAGATTCGGCGGGATGCCAAGCAAAAGGGAGTACTTTGCAACATTCACGACAAGCCGAAAATGTGCCAGTACGTCTCTCCTGCCGTCTATCAATACAAAAACATGACGGTGGCTGTAGCCTCCAGCGGACGCGACGTATTCAAATCCATCAAATTGCGTAATCATTTGCGCGACTACCTGGATCAGCACATCGAAGAAATTCTCGATTTCAGCCAATACGGCGAAGAAGGGATATAAGGCAAACAGAGAAAGTAAAAAGGAAGAAGTAAACGTGGAGACTGATCAATTCAATTTGAACAGAAACGGAATTACAAGAGAATGACAACAACACACTTAATATCAATCGTTGGCGCAGGGCCGGGAGATCCGGAGTTGCTGACCGTTAAAGCGCACAAACGCCTGAGCGAAGCAGACGCTGTACTGTACGATGCTCTGCATGGTTACGATATTCTGAAATTAGCTCGCGAAGACGCCGAAATGATCTACGCGGGCAAATTTCAGGGTGACGGCCAATGCCAGGCCAAACGCCAGGATGATATTCATCTGAAGATGGCGGAACTGGCTGCACTGGGCAAAAAAGTTGTTCGTCTGAAAGCCGGTGATCCGATGGTGTTCGGACGCGGAGCCGAAGAAATTCGTTTCTGCAAACAGCAAGGGCTGACTTACGAAGTGATTCCCGGAATTACAGCGGGAGTTGCTGCAGCCGGCCTGCTCGAAGTTCCGATTACCGAACGCCAAAAAAGCCCGATGGTACTTTTCTACACCGGACACCGCACCGACGACTCGCTTTCAAACATTGAAAGTGTGATTGAAGTGCTGAAAGCCGGCGGAACGGTTACCGTTTACATGGGGTTCAAGAATATTGGTTTGCTTGCAGGCTCCATTATTGAAGCCGGATTGGATCCGCAAATGCCCGTTCAGGTGATGAGCCACGTTGGGCAGGAAGCGCAAAGCCTGCTGAGTTGTACCATCAGTAATGTTGAGCAATGCATTCTTGAAAAGAAACCGTCCACTCCTGCTGTTTTGTTCATCGGGAAATATGCCGACCCTATCGTTTAAATACGATTGATCTCTGAAGATTTTTCAAACCGAAATAAAATCGAAACCGAAGTTTTTTCACCACCTAGGAAATAAGCGTCATGATTAAACACCGCATCGATTGTCTGAGCTGTTCAAATTCGGAATGCCTGATCAAAAAGCATTGCGGAGATCCGGGTATTACATCTTACTTGAGTCGTAAAGTATCGATCCCCGCACGAAAAGGTCAAAACATTATCATCGAAGGCTCGCCAATCCACGGGTTGTACTTTGTTTATTCCGGAAGAGTCAAAGTATTAACCACCGGCATCAACGGGCGGGAACAGATTCTGCGTTTTGCCAAGGAAGGAGAAATGCTGGGACAGCGTGGCTTCAGTACCCATCAGTACTACCCGATTGGTGCTTCAGCCCTGGAAGACACCATCGTCTGCAACTTCTCGATGGAAGTGATGAAAGAGATGCTGCTCAACTTACCCAAACTCTCCTACGACTTCATTTCGTTTTACGCCGAAGAACTGCACCGCAGCGAAACCAAAGTCCGCATGTTTGCGCACATGACCGTTCGTGAAAAAGTAATCGATGCACTACTTTATATTACACGAAAATTTGGGTCGAAGAAAAACTTCATCAACATCACGCTTAGCCGCAAAGAAATTGCTGATTTTGCCGGGACAACAGAAGAACAAGTCATCCGCGTACTTTCGTCCCTGAAAAAAGAAGAATTAATCCTTCTTTCGGGCAAAAAAATCGGAGTTCCGGATGCGGATATTCTCAAAAAAGAGATCGCAGAGCATCATTATTTCATCCAAAGCTAAAATCACAAATAGCTCACAATCAAAACAAAAATATTTTAAACCTGCTTTTTGGCAGGTTTTTTTATATCATATAGTCTGAAAACACATGTGAAAAAGACTAAAAAGACAGTGCATATCCCATATTTTTCATGTTTTTCAACCCATACTTTTACTGTATCGAATTACATAAGTAAAACAGATCAGAAAGTAGGTTTCAGGTTGAATCAGTTAAAGCCCAAAGAATTCAAAAAGACGTTCAACCGACTCCATTTAGCAATTAAAATTAAAACTCTTATCGTATGAAAACCTTATTTGCTTTAATCGTTTTGGTATTGACAGCTGGTGCAAGCTATGCACAATTTACTCTCGAAGGACAACTCCGTCCGCGCACTGAACTTCGTAATGGTTTTAAAAAACCAATCTTACCCGATCAGGAACCTGCCGTTTTCACGGAGCAACGCACCCGATTGGTTGCCGGTTACAAAGCCGAAAAATACGCCTTCAAATTATCGATCCAGGATGTTCGGATTTGGGGTGAAACTGGTCAGATCAACAAATCGGACCAATTACTGAGTGCACACGAAGCATACGGCGAATATTACGCTTCCGGAAAATCAACGTTCCGCATTGGTCGCCAGGAAGTCATTTACGACGGACACCGTTTGTTCGGTAGCCTCGACTGGGCGGCACAAGGTCGCTCGCTGGATGCATTGCGGTATTTATATAAAGATGAAAAAGGAAACCAGTTCGACCTGATGGCTGCCTGGAACCAGGCCGGTTACGGCGACGGATCACCAGAACCTGCCAAATTGGTTGGAAACGCCTACGTTATTACAACCGGCGGTGGCACAAACACCCGTATTTTCAACCTGGCGTTGCCAAAAGCGCAATTGATGGCGTACTATAAAAAGACCTTGAAATCAGGCGACCTGGCCTTCATGTTATTGGATGATATTTACGATGTTGACGCCACTTCAGGCGAAAACTACAGCAATACAACATTCGGTTTTACCCCAAACTTTACAGCCGGAAAAGTAAAATTCGGCGGACAGTTCTTCTACACAGGAGGTGCTAACGGCAAAACCGAAACTGACGGCGAATACTCGAAAGTTGACTTGAGCGGCTACATGGCTAATGCCTACGTGCAATTCACAGGTGTTACCGGATCTCCGCTTTTCGGTGTTGACTACCTGAGTGGCGACGACGAATCGACTACTGATAAAGTAGAAGGATGGGCTCCGAAATACGGAACCAACCACAAATTCTACGGTTTCATGGATTATTTCTACGTCGGAAACGGTCACGGTGGCGTTGATGCAAAAAGCGCCGGTTTGGTAGATATTTACCTGCAAACAGCGTTCAAACTGAGCGAAAAAGCGAAACTGGTTGGTCACCTGCATTACTTCTCGGCTCCGGAAGCCCGTACCAACGCAACAACCGGCGAAAGCTACGACGGTTACCTGGGTACAGAACTTGACCTTGTATTCAATTATGCACTGACAAAAGGTGTTGTACTGAGCGCGGGCTACTCTCAAATGTTCGGTATCTCCGACACAATGAAACAACTGAAATTGGGCGATCCGACAGCTAAAATCGGCGGCATGCAAAGCTGGGGTTGGTTGATGATCAACTTCTCACCTAAGTTCTTATAAGAAGAAGATAAGAGACTTGAGTCGTGAGAAACGAGATTTTAAGACAAAAACTCGAAACTCGAAACTCGAAACTCAACAAAAAGCAAACAACAAAAACAAAATATCATGTTAAAATTGAAAAACCTCCAAATTCCGGCATTGGCAATGGCTACCGCTTTGTTCCTGCAATCGTGCGGCGGCTCCGGTAAAAAAGCTGAATCAACTTCTGCCGAAGCTCCAAAATCAGCTTTGATCATTGAAAAACCGCAGTTGACATTTGGCTTCATCAAACTGACAGACATGGCTCCGTTAGCGATCGCGAAAGAGCTGGGCTATTTTGAAGAGGAAGGCCTGTTCGTAACAATCGAAGCTCAGTCAAACTGGAAAAACGTACTCGACCGTGTTATCGACGGCGAATTGGATGGCTCGCACATGTTGGCTGGTCAGCCGATCGCAGCACAAGCAGGTTTCGGTCGCCAGGCACAACTGGTTACCCCATTCTCAATGGACCTGAACGGAAACGGGATCACCGTTTCCAACGCCATCTGGGATAAAATGAAAGCCAACGTTCCGACTGACGCCGATGGCAAACCGGTTCACCCGATTAAAGCTGACGCGTTGAAGCCTGTTATTGCAGAATACAAAGCCAACGGGAACCCGTTCAAAATGGGGATGGTATTCCCGGTTTCAACCCACAACTACGAAATTCGTTACTGGCTGGCAGCTGCCGGAATCAACCCGGGCATGTACACGGCCGACAACATCCAGGGGCAGGTTGACGCTGATGTTTTGTTATCGGTAACCCCTCCACCACAAATGCCTGCAACACTGGAAGCCGGAACTATTTATGGCTACTGTGTAGGTGAACCCTGGAACCAGCAAGCCGTGTTCAAGCAAATTGGTGTGCCGGTGGTAACGAACTACGAGATCTGGAAAAACAACCCTGAAAAAGTCTTCGTGATGACCCAAAAATTCATCGACGAGAACCCGAATACAGCTGTGGCTGTAACCAAAGCGTTGATTCGTGCCGGCAAATGGCTGGATGATCCGAACAACAGACCAAAAGCAGTTGGTATCCTCTCGAAACCTGACTACGTTGGAGCCGATTCTATTGTGATTGCCAACTCGATGACCGGAACATTCGAATTCGAAAAAGGCGACAAGCGTTCTTTGCCCGACTTCAACGTATTCTACCGCTACAATGCAACGTATCCGTTCTACTCAGACGCTGTTTGGTTCCTGACTCAAATGCGTCGCTGGGGTCAAATTCCGGAAGCAAAATCAGATGACTGGTACCTGGAAACAGCGAAAAAGGTTTACCGCCCCGAGATCTGGAAAAAAGCAGCTGAGTTGTTGGTTGAAGAAGGTAAAATTCCGGCATCGGATATTCCTGAAACCGACGGTTTCAAACCCGCAACCACAGACTTTATCGATGGTGTTCAATACGACGGCAAAAAGCCAAACGATTACCTGACAAAGTTCAAAATAGGTAATAAAGATATTTAGTTTCAAGTTACGAGTTTAAAGTTTTGAGTTACTAAAAAGAAACCCCAAACGACAAACTCAGAACCCGAAACTCGAAACATCAAAATCTCAGTTTTTTAGTTGGTGAATTTCAGGAAGGTACAGCAATCCGGATTTACACGCTGTACCTTCCACTTCGCCGACTTGTCCAAATCATTTTCAGTCATTCAGAATTTAACCAACTCAAAAAAGACATTCATCATGGGAAAAGCAATAATAGCCTCATTCAGATGGCTCGGATTCAGTTTTCTGGATCCTTTAATAAAACTGTTTCAGGGTGTTGAACCGAAGAAAAACGGTGGCCTGGTGTTGAAAAAAGTGGTCATCCCGATCGTATCAGTACTCCTTTTTTTAGGAATTGCGAACTTCTTTTCGAGCTACCTGTACAATATTGAACGCGACCGCAAGATTGAAAAAACACGCGAAACACTCGGCGATGCCGCCGCCCTGGAAATGCAGGAATGTATCGACTCGGGCGATTTGAGCTGCAAACCGAACTCCTTGCCATCACCGTCGGATGTTTGGCGTGCTGCGGAAACACTGGTCGCTGACCACAAAATGATCAGCGCCGACAAAGCGGCATTCAAGGAAAAAACTGCTGCCATCAACGCGCAACGAGAAACACAAGGCCTGGCTCCAATTCGCTACACCGGACGTCCGTCATTCGTGGATCAAATTATGACCAGCCTAGAAACGGTGTTCGCCGGATTCCTTTTAGCTGCCTTTTTTGCCATCCCGGCCGGTATTGTTTTAGGTTTGAGCGAGACATTGCGCACCGCCCTCAACTGGGTGATTCAAATCTTCAAACCGGTTTCGCCCGTAGTTTGGTTGCTGTTGGTTTCCATGGTGGTTAAAACAATTCTTGCTACAGCCGATATGGACAAATCCTTTGTGATTTCCTTCATCAGTGTCGGGCTTTGCAGTATGTGGGCAACGCTCGTGAACACCTCGGTAGGTGTATCGTCGGTCGACAAAGACTACCTCAACGTATCACGCGTATTGCGTTTAGGCGTTATCAGCAATGTGTTTAAAGTTATCCTGCCATCTTCCATCCCGCTAATCTTTACCGGATTGAGAATCACCCTTTCGGTAGCCTGGATGGTATTGATTGCAATTGAATTGTTGGCTCAAAGCCCGGGCTTGGGATCATTTGTTTGGGAAGAATTCCAAAACGGTTCAAGTGACTCGAACGCGAAAATCATTGTAGCCATGTTTGTAATTGGTGGTATCGGTTTCGCACTGGATCGCGTTATGATGTTGGTTCAGAAAGCCGTGAGCTACGAGAATAAAGCCTAGAAGAGTAGTGAGACAGGAGTAGAAAGATTGGAGTTTGGAACTCTCACTCACCCAACGCTCCCTCTCTAAGCTCGCTTTTCAAACTTGAAACTCGGAACTCGAAACTTAAAACTTTAAACGAATTATCATGGCTGCATTTTTAGAACTACGCAATGTATCGAAAAGTTACGGGCAAGGCGCCAACCGCGTCGAAGTCCTGAAAAATATAAATCTCACTGTTGAAGAGGGCGAATTTATTGCAATCGTTGGATTTACCGGTAGCGGCAAAACCACCCTCATCAACCTGATTGCCGGACTGATTGAACCGGACCAGGGTGAGATTCTGCTGAAAGGCGAAAAGATCACAGGTCCCGGCCCCGACCGCGGCGTGGTATTTCAAAACTACTCGCTGCTTCCCTGGCTCAGTGTTTCGGGCAATGTGGATATGGCCGTTAAACAAGTGTTCCCAAAAATGAACAAAGAGCAACGCCAACGGCATGTGGAGCACTTCATCGAAATGGTGAACCTCAGCCCGGCTTTGCACAAAAAGCCGTCGGAGCTGTCGGGTGGTATGCGCCAGCGCGTATCGGTTGCCCGTGCCCTGGCAATGGATCCGGAAGTTTTGTTGCTTGACGAACCGTTGAGTGCTTTGGATGCCTTGACCCGCGGATCACTTCAAATCGAGATTGAACGTATCTGGCGCGAGTCGAAGAAAACGGTGCTTTTGATTACCAACGATGTGGATGAAGGCATCCTGTTGGCCGACCGGGTGATTCCGTTGAAACCAGGTCCCAAAGCAACCCTGGGAACCGAATTCCCGATTGGATTCGCACGGCCTCGCGACAAGGCGGCAATCAACTCGGACGACAACTTTAAAAAGGAACGCAACGACATCAACAACTACCTGATGGAAATCGGGAAACACCGAGTTGTTGCCAATGCGAAAAAATATGATTTACCGATGCTGGAACCCAAGATTCCGGGAACCGGAAAATTGTTTAACCCAAAACCAAATTTATAATGGAAGTTCTGACTGAAGAAAAAGTGATGCTGGAATGCCGCGATATCAAAAAGGCATATCCCACACCCAAAGGAGATTTTGTGGTTTTGGAGAATTTCCAGCTACAGGTAAAAGAAAGCGAATTTGTATCGATTATCGGACACTCGGGCTGCGGCAAATCAACGCTTCTGACGATGATTGCCGGCCTGAACGACATCACCTCCGGATCGATCACGGTAGCCAACGACCCGATTCAGGGAGCGGGACCTGACCGGGCCGTGGTTTTCCAATCCCCCAGCCTGTTCCCCTGGATGACAGCACTGGAAAATGTATTGATTGGGGTGAAGCAGGTTTTTCCGCACGCCACCTCCAATCAGCGCCAGGATATTTGCAAATACTACCTCAGCAAAGTTGGTCTGGGCGACTCGTTCAATAAGAAGGCCAAAGACTTGTCGCAAGGGATGAAACAACGTGTGGGCATTGCCCGGGCATTTGCATTAAAGCCAAAAGTTTTATTACTTGACGAACCGTTTGGGATGCTCGATTCGATGACCCGCGTGGAGCTGCAGGACGTGTTAATTGACGTGTGGTCGAAAGAACAGATTACCGCGATCATGGTAACACACGACGTTGATGAAGCCATCTTCCTTTCGGACCGTGTGATTATGATGACCTCTGGCCCGTACGCGAAAGTCGGCGAGGTGGCCAACATCAAATTAAACCGTCCGCGCGACCGCAAAACGGTTGTTGAACATCCTGACTTTTACAAATACCGTCAGCAGCTACTGACATTTCTGGATCATTAATATTAGACTATGCAAGCAAATAATTACGGATGCCTGACCTGTGTGAACTCCAATTGCCTGATCAAAAAGCACATTGACAATGAAGCTGTTCGTGAATATCTTCATCGAAAAAACACCTTCAATTGCAATCAGGGACAGCAATTTATCCTGGAAGGAGCACCTGTAAGCGGACTCTACTTTATTTACCAGGGAGCGGTGAAAGTGTACCGCCAAACCCCCAACAAAGAATCGCAGATCATTCGTTTTTCAAAAAACGGCGAGATTGTCGGACATCGGGGATTCGGTACCAACTATGTTTACGATATCAGCGCAGCAGCGTTGAAGGATACCATTTTGTGCAATTTCGCAACCGATGTACTAATTGAAATGCTGCACAAAGCGCCACCGCTCATGTTCGATTTTATGTTGTTTTATGCCGATCAACTGCAAAAAAGCGAAGCCAATGCCAAGCGATTTGTACAAATGTCGGTGCGCGAGCGCGTGATCAACGGCTTGTTGTTTATCGAGAGTAAGTTCGGGCAAACCGATGGTTTCATCAACATGACCCTCTCGCGCCGCGATATTGCTGAATTTGCCGGCACATCAACCGACCAGGTGATCCGCGTCATTTCAGCCTTAAAAAAAGAAGGTCTTTTGATTGCTAAGGGGAAAAAATTGGGAATCCCCAACATTGAACTGTTTACTGAGCAATTACAGGAAACCAGTTATTTCCTCGAGGGTTAACCGGATACTTTAGATAATTTAGGACGAAAGGAGTACTGCGGTGCTCCTTTTTTTGCCACCGATGCACGCGAAGACGCAAAGACGCGAAGTAATCAGATAAAAGGGACAACAAACGGATAACTTATGAGAACCATGACAACAAGGGAAAACCCTCAAAAAGTTCCAATCCTCTCCTCCCGTCCTTGATTACATCAGGCTTCTCTGATTCAAGCTTTCCCCTACCTGAAGGATGCCGGCGGCATCCCATATTTATAGCAAATCGTAAAGCACCATTTCTGCGACTTCGGGCGGAGTCGAATTATTCCTGTTAATATCGCCTGCGACAAACATTCAATTCCCCCGGATTTGGCGATAACAAAAGGGAGAAAGAATAATACTTCCTTTTTCTCGTGCTTCACTTTCGGCCACAACCCAAAACAGATCAAGACATTAAAGTCTGAAATCGTACAAAGCCCGAATCCATTAACAAAAATTAATTCCCAATCCCCACGCCTCTTCGAAAATTAAACCGTACTTTTGCGGCGCTCAAAGCAAAAAAATACAAATGGACGAAGGCCCGTATTATAAGAAATTTCCAATATTAACCTCGCTGTAGGAGGCCTGACGTTTTATGTCCTCCTGCAGACAAAAAGAAAAGGAGGACGCACATGTTAAAAATCTTCAAAAGCTTCGGTGGATACATTGAAATTCCGCAAGCAGAAAAAGGTTGTTGGATCAATGTTGTTCAACCATCACCCGCCGAAATTCAGCAATTACAAGAAGAATTTGATGTTCCCGAGGATCTGATCCGGGATATTCTCGACGTGGATGAACGACCGCGTTACGAAATTGACGACGATTGGTCACTGATCATCTTACGTATTCCGGTTGAAAGCCCGCACAATGGCGTTCCCTACAACACCTTGCCTTTAGGAATTGTCACCATCAACGGTGTTACTATCACACTTTGCTCAACACCGAACGAGGTTTTGCCCTTTGAACAATCAGCCCTTTACCGTGGACAAAACCAGCTGATTCACGATGAGGTCAATTTCATCATTAAGCTATTCCTGCGCTCGGGAACCACTTACCTGCGTTACCTGAAGCAAATCAATCAGCAGACTGCGCGGATTGAGGATGAGCTGGAGCGCTCCATTCAGAACAAAGAGCTGAACAAACTGCTTAAAATGGAGAAATGCCTGGTTTATTTCATCACCTCACTGAAAGCCAATGAAATTGTACTGGCCAAGTTGCGGAACAGCCTCAAACGAAATTTGAACGAGGTGAACGAAGATTTGCTGGAGGATGCGATCATCGAAAACAAGCAGGCTTTGGAAATGTCGCAAATCTACTCCGACATCCAGGCAGGCATGATGGATGCTTTTGCATCGGTGATTTCAAACAACCTGAACGTGGTGATGAAGCAGCTGGCTTCCATTTCCATCATTTTGATGATCCCGACTTTAATTGCCAGTTTGTACGGAATGAATGTCCCGAATGCCTTTGAAAATTCAAAGTGGGCTTTCCCGATCATCATTGCCATCTCCGTGTTCATGTCCGGGCTGGGTGTCTTCATTTTCCGAAAGAAAGATCTTTTCTAAATAAAAAAAGGCCTGAAACTAACGCAGCTTCAGGCCTTTTCATTTTATGGATTGATCTTGTTATTCCAACTCGACCAAATAGCGTTTCTCTGTTTTGCTGGCGCGCGTTTTCGGATTGATGAATTTCATCGAAATCCGCGACAAACTCCGGTGATCCATTTCTTCCACCAATTTATACGGCACCTGCATTTCGTCCAGTTGTGTTAAACCTTCGGCACTGGTATACAACCAATCGCCAGCAGGCAGTTTGGCATTTTGCAGATCCTCTTCCGTAATCAGGTAACGACCGTAATTTTTAGCATAGAAGAAGATTCCCCAATAGCGGGCTTGTTGGGTGAAGATATGCAGTTCGGCTTCCGGCTTCGCCTCTTCATTGAAAACTTCGCAGGCTCTCAACGGTGAATGATAAACGGCCAGTCGTGGCAAGATATGCGCATTCAGCGTGAACATGAAAATTGAAATCGCCAGGAAAAGGCTGGTTAGCTGTTTGTGCAAAGTCACTTTCCAAGTGATTGTGTAGATATAGAAACCTGTTAAAACCACCACTACAAACCAGACCCAAATTTTGGCATCGGGGAAGAAATACACCAGGAACGGATATACGAAAACTACCAGTACAACACCGATGAACAGGTGAATACCCGACATTATTTTTTTCAGCATGCGGAGCTTGCTTTTCTCATAAATCTCCAGTGCCCAACGTGCACCAATTACCAGGATCAACGGCAAAACAGCCATCTCGTAATGCGGGTTCTTCTGCTTCGCAATCGAAGCGATGATCAAGTAAAACAGGATTCCACCTAGGGTGTAATATTCATTTGCGACGTCGGCAGGCGTACGTCTCAGTATTTTCTCACGCAGCTGCATAAACAGGCCAACAAATCCGAAACCCATCCAGGGAGCAATCATCCAAAGTGTGGTATGGATGTAAAAGAAAGGATCGGAGTTGGTTCCTTTGTAGCTACCAGTTACCCGCCCGACGTTATTGGTCCAGAAATAGAATTTAATCCCTTCTATCCCGAAGTGTTGGAACAAACCAATCAAAGCGGGAAGGATGATAATGAATGCCAACGGAATGGCCAGCAACCAACGGTAATTCAAGATGCCCTTGAAGTTTTTGGTCAGCAACAGATGCGCACCAACAGCGGCTCCGGGAATGACCATCCCGACGGGACCTTTTGTCAGCATTGCTAAACCAACAAACACCACGCCCAGGTAAAAATTCAGTTCGCGTTTCAATTTGAAGTAAGCGGCAAATTGCCAAATCGCCAGCATCACAGGCACTGCCAGCAAGGTATCCGTGTGAATATCGCTGTTAAAGTGTACAAAGCCGAGGCTGGTTATCCAGAAAAAAGCAGCCACCTGCCCGGTACGCCGGTTGTAAAGCAGATCGCCTAACTTGAAAGTGGCGAAAGCACCGATCAGCGAAAACAGCAGCACTGCAGCTTTATAGATCACAGCCGACTTGCCGAACAACCAAAAGGCCGAAGCACCAATCCAAAACAACATGGGTGGTTTTTGCTCATAAGGCTCGTGTGCAATGGTCATATTTACCCAATCGTGGTTGGCTAAAATTTCGCGGGCTACCTGCGCATATTTTGCAGCATTGACCACTAGTGGGGTTAGCATCCCCGAAACATTTACCAACAAACAAATTAAGATGAGTGGCAACAGCCATGCCTGCTTTTTCATAGAATGATGTTAAAGAATGATGCAAAGGTAAAATTTAAGTCCATAATTCAATCTAACGGTCATTGCCGGGGCTTCAAATCGCCTTCGACCAAAACCGGAGAATAACACTTTTTAAGAAATGCCTTTCTTTTTTTATGCTACATTTGCCGTGTAATTGGATTGTAACACGCAGGAAACAAAACCTTAACAGGTTTCGGTTTCTCCTGTTTCAAACACATAAAAATGAACACATTGAAAAATATTACAAAGCTCGAATGGATCATGTTTGCCGTCGTTTTCGCCTTTTCAGGCTATGGACTTTACCTGGCAAAAACTGATTTGGCAGCTTTTACCATCTTTACAGAGGAAGATGGGTTAGTCGAAAACCTCACTTCACTGTTCCTGCTTGCGGCCTCGATGGTCTGTATTTACCGGGTTGTTGAGTTTCGGAAAGCGAAGAAACCCGCCCTGTGGATATTCACGGCGGTCATGATGGCAATCCTGTTCTTTTTCGCTGCCGGCGAAGAAATCAGTTGGGGCCAACGTATTTTCGGCATCCAGTCGAGCGAGTTCTTTTTGGAACACAACAAGCAAGCCGAAACCAACCTGCACAACCTGGTTGTGGGCACCACCAGCATCAATAAGCTGATCTTTTCGCAACTGCTGTTCGTTGTGTTGCTGGTTTATTTCCTGCTAATGGGCTGGCTGGTGAAAAAAGTTGCTTTTATTCGAAACCTCGAACTGAAGTTCAATGTTCCACTACCCCGTATCCAACACACCGTTGGCATGCTGCTGGTAGCTGGTTTAATTGCCTTGATCAACC
This sequence comes from Mangrovibacterium diazotrophicum, assembly GCF_003610535.1. Classification (NCBI taxonomy): domain Bacteria; kingdom Pseudomonadati; phylum Bacteroidota; class Bacteroidia; order Marinilabiliales; family Prolixibacteraceae; genus Mangrovibacterium; species Mangrovibacterium diazotrophicum. The sequence continues at coordinate 71,206 of NZ_RAPN01000006.1, forward strand.
TGGCAAAACAGGCCGAACTACTCGAAATGTCGTTTGCTTTTATCTTCTTTATGATTTTTGTGAATCCGTCAAAAATCGAAGAAAAAGCCTGATCATACCGAATTCAAATTGAACAAGCCGGTCTTCTGCAATTGCGAAAGACCGGCTTGTTTATTTTCAGGCTGATGGGCAGAAGTTCCTATTCAACGACAAAATCAGCGCTTATAATATTCTTTGTAAGCTTTCCGGATTTCAATGGCATCGATCAAACGCGGCTTTTGGGTCGGCTCAAACAAAACCACAAACCAGCCATTCGATGCTTCGGATCGCGAATCCAGCAAAAGAGTTTCGTTTTCAAGTTCACATTTCAGATAGCGTGTTTTCAGGTGAATCGTTTTCACTTGCAGGCTGTCCAAAAACTCGGACGCCAGGTAGTCGTAATAGTTATTGTCGTCGGCAGCAATATAAAAATCCTCCTCTTGCTCCGTGCTGTTTCCCTTCATCTTGGCAATTTGCACTGAATCGGGAAAAACGAATACCGCACAAGGCTCCGAAATTGTGCGGACATCCTTTTGCTCCGGCTCTGCAGTCGACAGAAAATTCTCCAGCTTGTGCGCTTTCTCGTAATCGGACTCTTCCTCCTCGGGTTGAGTCGCTTTCTCAATGATTTTATCCAGCACCACCTTCGGATCGGTTGATTGGTGCGATTGGCAGGCTAAGGCAATCATGGCCAACGCAGCAAGGGGCAGTAAAAGCTGTTTCATGATGGTATCTTATAAAAAAGGTACCAATGCTGATGCACCAGTACCCTTATTTCTTAATCGTTGTTATTCGCTCTGTTACCAAATTAAACGAAAAATTAGCTCGACTATTATCTGCTGCAAAATAAACAATGGCAGAAAAATCAGACTTTATCCTTATACCATTCGTGTTTTCCGCCTTGTGCGTGATCCAAAGTCTTGTCCAGCAGAGTCGCAATCTCGTCCTCGGTCATCGGCTTAAAGTTACGCACAATCTCCAGATTATGGCGAAAATGCTCCAGATTATTCATTCCCGAAACCACGCTCGAAGTTGGCAAGGTCATCGCAAAACGAAGACACTCTTCAATTGTCGCGATTCCCTCTTTTACGATAGCGCCCGAAGCCACCGACTTCATACCGATGATACCAATATTCCGTTCCACCAGCAAAGGAATAATCTCCTGCGAGAAGCTGGAATAATGGTGGTCGAGTACATTAATCGGCATCTGTACCGTTTCCCATTCAAAGCCTTTTTCGATCATCGCGCGGTGAATTTCCGGGCGGCTGTGACCTGTAAAGCCGATGTGCCGAATCACGCCTTCATCGCGCTTCTTCACCACAAAATCGAGTACGCCGCTTGAATAGATTTTGTCCACTGAATCCATGCTTTCAATCTCATGAAACTGCCACAAATCGAGGTAATCGGTTTGTAAGCGACGAAGACTGGTTTCCAAATGTTCCTGTGCCGTTTTCGGATCACGCCCGTGGTGCTTGGTCATCAAGATCGCTTTGTTGCGGTAACCATCCAGCAGTGCTTTTCCCATCAACTCCTCGCTGCGGCCATTGTTGTAGTGCCAGGCATTATCCAGGAAGTTGATCCCGTTGTCCAGTGCTTCCCGAATCAGCTTAATCGAATCCGATTCCGTGATAAAGCGATCGCCAATATGATACCCTCCCACTCCAAGCAACGACACATCCATCCCGGTTTTACCCAGTTTGCGGTACGGAACACCATCCTTTGTAAACGATGTTGTCAGTCCGGTAACCGAGAGTGCAGCCATTGCGGCCGCTGTCTGTTTGATAAAATCGCGACGTTTCATAAGCTTTTTCTTTTCTGCAACAGGCCAATTATCTTTTTGGTTCATAACTGTTTGCAAAACCAAGCGACAGGAGTTCTCCTGTAAAAAAGAATTCAGCCCAAAAGCAACCTCAATTCCGAAATGGCGGTATACCCAACTTTGTGTTGTATCAAACGAAATAGAGAGGATAGTGATTATGCAGAACCTATCGAAAGCCCGCATCTATAGGATCAAGTGCCAGGGATTTTCCGGCTACTCCGATGAGGACGTTTCTCAACTGGCCTTTGCCAACAAGTTTCCGGTAGTCATTTGTGCAACCCTTCTGGCCATTGGCGTAGCGCTGGCAAGTATCCCAATCTTGTCTTTTCTGCTGCTCGTATCCTTTTTGTCACTAATTCTCCCCTACAATCCGTTTGACTACCTCTATAACTTCGGCGTACGGAAGCTAATCAACAAGCCCTTCTTACCTCCGCGATCCAGGCAATTCAAGTTTGCCTGTACCCTGGCAACGCTGTGGATCAGCCTGCATATTTTTCTGTTTGCCATGGGATACACCACTGCCGGATACATTTCGGGCGGGCTGATGTTTTGCGTACCGTTCCTGGTAGCTACAATTGATTTATGCATTCCCTCGATGATTTACAACTACCTGTTTAATGTGAAAATTGAATGACTCAGTTCTTCTTCCCCAAACACTTGTCCCTCAAAATAACAGATCCGAACAAAGATGAGGAGTTGCTAATTCTGAAAAAGAACTCGACAATCAAGTCGCAAAGCATTCTACATAAAGAATATTCAAGATTAACACAAAATATAACCGAAGGGGCGTCGAATTGCTGTAAATTCGCCAAGCAAATCCCGAATCATGCCTCAAATCCACTTTAGCGATCCTCAGGAAAAACCAACTCAAGCAAAAATACGCCTGATCCGGGAAGGGAAAATACAAGAGTATTTCGTCCACCCCTGGGTCTACCTGCCTTTTATCTGGCTGACCTGGTTTTTGATATTTTCAATCGATCAGGACTGGAAATCAGCCCTATTAACAAGCGGCATTATAAGTATCGTCGTTATTCTTTTGCTTGCATCCATCATCTTTTTGAGCCAGGAAATCCTGGAACGCCGACGCTGGTTGCGACAACTGCAACACCCGCAGTTCGAATGCCTGCAAACAATGGGATTACAACTTCACCCTGACTTATATTACACGGGAACTTACGACGGTTATTCATTTCGAATTCGGGGCTACGAGGAAACCATTGGTAAGCGGAAGAAACGCCTGGTTTTCAGTTGTAGCTCCTATTTTCATTTTCCTGAGCAGATTCAAAGTCCTGAAGAGCGAGATGCCATAAGGAAACAGCTGGCAGGTGAATACTCGATTGGTCGTATTTTTTTGGGAGCTGAACATTTGGTCTTTCAGCCAAGAAATCCTTTTTACGCCAATTGGGAGCAAGCGCTGCTATATTTGGTGAACCTGATGCGAGAAAATAAGCTAAGACCGATGGACTATGGCGATTGGTTTGCACGCTATGTTCAACCAGACCTGGACTGGCAGGAAAAAGACAAAAAAGAACGCACCGTTTATTTAATCAACCTGGGCAAATGGTTCAATGTATCCTACCTTAAACCAGAAAAGAAAACAGAACATTAACCTAAAAACGGAGAGCTTCGTTTCATCAATATTTTAAGCTACCACCGAGCAGACAAGAGCCAGAACTATTTGACTACCAATAACCCAATGATTTTCCCTCAACACACTTAGAAAATTGCCTTTACTTTACCGTCGAAGTAAAATAGACATTCCTGTCTGATTATCCCGAAAAGCTTGCTATTTTAGGCTTCGATTTTTAACCAACCAACATTTTTTAACCATGAGACAATTGACAATGACCGCGCTGTTATTGGGCGTGATCCTTTTTTCGTGTACCACAAGCTGGCAAAGCAAGCTAAAGCCCGAGACGCTGGCCCTGGTGAACGAACAATTAAGCAAAGCAGGCGCCAACCAGGCCGAATTAACCAAAGCACTGGAGCAAGCACCCGATAGCCAACTGGAAGGTGTCGCCTTTTTGATTTCCTACATGCCTCAACGCGACCTGGATTCGCTGACTGGTGACTTCATCCTTGAAAATACCAAAGTAGCTTACGAGACGCGCGAGAAATACGCCTGGGCGAAAGCGCTACCCGATTCGGTTTTCCTGAACGAAGTTTTGCCCTATGCCAGCTTGAACGAACGCCGCGATAACTGGCGCCAGGATTTCCTGAACCGCTTTTCGCCGCTGGTGGACAATTGTACCGACATTCGTGCTGCCATCGATTCGGTGAGCCGTAACATTGCCGATGTGCTGCAAACCGAGTACAACGTGAAACGACGCAAGGTTGACCAAAGTCCTTACGAATCGATTGAGCAAGGAATGGCTACTTGTACCGGCTTGTCTATTCTGCTGGTTGATGCGCTTCGTTCGGTAGGTATTCCTGCCCGCGTTGCCGGCATCCCGAACTGGACAACCAAACGTGGTAACCACAACTGGGTTGAAGTAATGGTGGATGGCAAATGGTATTTCACCGAATACTACCCCGACCAATTGAATAAAGGGTGGTTTGTAGCTGATGCCGGAAAAGCCAACCCGAATGATCCCAACTACAGTATTTATGCCAGTTCGTTTAAACCGGCCGAAACCTGGTTCCGCCTGATCTGGGACATGGATCTGCATTATGTGAACGCCGACAACGTGACCAAACGTTACATCGACGTGTATAACGAACAAATGCACGAATCTCAGCTTCCGGCCGACGAGCAGCTGCTGAACGTGGTACTCTTTAAAGATGAAAGCTGCACCCCTGACGGCAACAACCGCATTCCCACACGAGTTAGCTTGATGCAAGACGGCAAAGAAGTAGACTTTGGCTTCTCTCCTTCGCCAACCGACGATATGAATAAATATTTGGTGTTTCGGGTGAAACGTAACCAGGATTACCAGCTTGCCTTTGCCAGTGAAAATGGTGAAGTGAAAACCACCAAAATCCAAACAAGCGGCGAGCCTGAAATGAACCAAGCCTTATACCTGAATTAATCGGCTTACAAATAAGCGAAACATAAAAAGCGGAAGAGGCTGCCTAAAAGTCTGAAGAGTTTTTCCTAACTATCAAATTGTAAGTCCATTCAAGCTATTGCCCCTATATCCCCTGAAGGGGACTTTAAGCCGCCCCTTTAGGGGAGGTTTGCCCGCCTGACCGGACGGGCAGGGAGGGGTAAAATCAGCAGGAGCTTTCAATTTGTAAGTCTGAATTTCTCGTTGTCACCTTTTTAGACAGCCTTTTTCTGTTTAATGGCAGAGAGCAAAACGCAAAGGGCAGATTCAATCTTAAAACCGAAAGTTGACGCCCAGTTTCCAGTATTCGCGCTTAAAGCTGAGTACGCGTTCTGTAATCGTTAGATCGCCCATAAAGCGGTCGTAACGCAGCCCGCCAAAGCAAGCAAAGAGTCCCCAATGCTTGCAGGGAAAGTAAGCCAGCTCCGGCGCCAGTTCCAGGCTTAGCATTTCTCCTTTAGTATCGATACTCCAGCTTGTCCCCCTTGGAGAAATAATTTCATACATCCCATCCTCAAACGGATAGTGCTCGGCCAGGTAGAAGCCCACGCCTTGCAACTTCGCTTTTCCGTAGCTTCCGGTAAAGCGGGGAACCAGGTAAAGGCGACTGAATACCGGCAAATAATATTTACAGAAAACCCGCGGCAGCCAGTAAGTTCCTTCACCCCCAATGAGCTCTCCATACATAATATCATCTTCCAGTGTCCAGCTTGCTTTTTTGGTTATTTCATAATATCGTGCCAGGCCCACACCAACCGAAAAACGATCGGTTATAAAGCGCTCGGCATTCAATCCAAGGTTCCAATATTTGTCGTCAGTTGTGATGTCGGAGCCGGAAACCGACCGATCCGAGTTCGATTTGTAGTAGTTGCCCTCAACCGAGAGCATCCAGTCTTTACTTGTTGGTTGTGCCCAGGCATTGAAACCAATAACCAGCAACAAGCAGGTTTGCCAAAAACGTTTTTGGAGTAGCATAGGTGTTCGTTAGTTGTTTTGTTTGAAGTACCGCGCGATACAATTGCGCTGCTTTGGCCGCATTAAATCGACCTTCTTTTATTTCTTTTCTTCCCGTAAGATTTTTTCCATTTTTCGGCCTTTCGCTAATTCATCAACCAGTTTATCCAGGTACCGCACTTGCCTGGTTAACGGATATTCGATTTCTTCGATCCGATAACCGCAAATGACTCCCTGAATAAGCTCTGCATTCGGGTGCAAATGGGCTTGTTGAAAGAAGCTTTCAAAGGTCGCGTTCTCATCGATCAGCGCTTGTAGTTTCGCATCATCGAAACCGGTCAGCCAGCGAATCACTTCGTGCAGTTCTTCCTTGGTGCGTCCTTTACGCACGACCTTTGTCAGGTAGTGCGGGTAAACCGAGGCAAAGGTCATTTTGGCAATTCGTTCGTTGTGTTCAGCTGTAACTTTCATTCTTTTTCAGTTTTTTGGTCGACAAATCCGGTTGGATGATTCCGGCCATTAGCCGATATACTTTTCGTAGTCCGAAATCTTGGCTTCCAGTCTTTTATTCAGGAACTCATTCTTGCGTTCCAAGGCCTCGTTGATTCGCTCTGCTTCCTGACGGTAGCTCCGCTTTTTCTCATTCGTCCAGTAAGCCGGTGGTTCCTGCAGATTGGTTATCCGGTCAGCCAGTTTTACAATGCCAACCTCTTTCTGCAGCCGGTTAATTCGTTCCAGGCTATCTTCCATCTGCTCCGCTTTCGACGACAGCTCCTTCTTTTTGGTTAAGGCCGAAACGCCCTGTGCCACCTCATCACCAAACTTCGCTTTTAGTTCGTCGAATTCAGTCGTAGTATCTTCCAAGGTATCGTGCAACAGCGCTAACTGCACCGCCAACTCGACGTCAAAGTTTTGCTCTTCCTTATAGGCCAGCAACACTTCCATGGCCACATTCGACAAATGAAGTAAGTAGTTGGAATCTGTTCCCGGCATTTTCTGATTCTTGTGCTTTTCTCCGGCAAATAGAATTGCCGCCTGGTATTTATCTTGTATCATAGTCGATTTATAATCCCGCTAAATTAATGTTCTTTCTTCTTTTGCAGCCAAGCCCGGTCATCGAATTTATCTCTCCCCTGCCCCAAAGTAATCCGGCTTTGCCCGTTTCTTCCACTCTTCCCCTCTCTACCCATAGAGAGGGGCAATTGCGATTCATCGGAACGATTAATCGCGATGGGGTGAGTCAGCGAGCCAAACAAAGCGGGATTCACAAATCTGCTTTGGCCGGAGCTGGTAGTTCATAACGTACCACCGATCCAACAATCATGTCGTGAATGGCTTTGCCTTTTTTGTTACTCATAACAGTGACTAATGAAATCCACCCTAAGGCTATTTTTACGATATAGCGGATCAGTGCCAGCGGGAAAAATATATTTCGTTGCTGATCGTTTTGTCGCTTTACCCGGATACCGAAAAGCAAATGTCCCAAAGTTCCACCGCAAGCGCTGGTGAGAATCGGGTCATACAGAAACATGCCAACAAAGACAATCCCCCGCACATAACCGGGAACGTTGTTAAAACTTTCAAGCAGATAGGTAGCACCTATAATCAGTATTAGTAGGACAATACTGTCGCTGACGACTGCTTTTACCCGGAGCGATACTCCGGGATAATTATACTCTTCCATACTTGTATTATTAAATCAGTATTTACTTACAATGCTGCCGCGCGATTGTATCGCATGGTAACAGAGTTTCGCTTCGTTTTTATTTTCTCTTTCCAAGCACTCTTAATAATCTTAAGAACAGGTTAATGAAATCGAGATATAAGGTTAATGCTCCAATTATTGCCTCTTTCTTGTCCTCATCTGTTCCTTCGTTACCGATGATGTTTAATTGCTTTATTTTTTGAGTATCATAAGCAATCAGCCCAATAAATATCAATATCCCGGCATAGGTTGTTATCCAGTACAAGGTCTCATTCTGATAGAACATATTAACCGCTGAAGCAATAATTAACCCGATCAATCCCATTAATAAAAGATTGCCCACTTTCGTTAAGTCAGATTTCGTGAAATATCCATAGATACTCATGATGGCAAAAGTTCCGGCGGTAATAAAAAAGGTCGATGCAATTGAGTCAGGCGTAAATACAAGGAATATTACCGACAAGGTGAATCCGTTTAGGATGGAATATAAGATGAAAATAAGTGCAGCAGTACGTGAACTCATTCTCATAATCCAACCGACGAGATAGGCCACTAAAACAAATTCAAGTATCAATAATCCAAAAAAGAACCATCTGCTCTCGGTAAGTATGCTGTTTATATTAACATTCGATGCGGTCCAGATCGCAACGAATCCGGTTATAATTAAGGCGATTGACATCCACCCATAAACTTTTACAAAGAATCTTTGAGTTTCGGCTAATACCTCCTCTTTTGGAACCGTGATTTTTTTGCCCATTCTGTTTTCGTTTTAAATTTATCAATCTTCTCCACTGCTGCCTCGCAAATCCCTTTGCTCTAGATTAGCTGATGTTACCACGCGATGCAATCGCGCAGGGTTTCTTACACTCCATCTAACTTTTTTAAACTCTCCCCTGCCCCAAAGTAATCCGGCTTTGCCCGTTTCTTCCACTCTTCCCCTCTCTACCCATAGAGAGGGGCAATTGCGATTCATCGGAACGATTCATCGCGATGGGGTGAGCCAGCAAGCTATCCACTGCTCCGATCACAGATCCGCGCCGATGCGAGTGTCGGGATCGTCCAATAATCTTCGGTCATTCATATTCAGTTCCAGGTCGAGGATCGTCTGCTCTTTCGAAGGACGGTAAATCAGGAACAGGATCAACAGTAAGCCTACAACTCCGAGATACAATAAATTTCCGGTTAGCAAATACGCAACAACCGCCATAAAGCTTGGTCCTTCAATCAAAGCAAATTTTAGGATTAAGGCCGCCCGGTATAACATTAATTTCTCCTGCAGGCTCGGTTTGCTGACACATTCTTTTAGGCGTTGTTTAAAAACAATCTGGCTTGCAAAAGCAGCTCCGATAACAAACACACCAACCACAGGTGCAAGAAACCGGTTAAACTCTTCGTCGCTGCTTGACTCAAAACCGTTTAATTGCAGTACATACGAAATTGCGCTGAAAAATACGATTCCCCCCATGAGTGCCAGGTGAACAATCCGAATGGCTGTAAAGTAACCTTGAGTAGTTTGTTTTTCTGTTTCCATAATACAGTATGATTTTGATTTGTTGTTGTTTTTTCCTCTTTAACAAAGCCCCTTACTCCCATGCAATGCAATCGCATGGAAAGGACCTATCAATCATTTTCTGCAATAAATTGAATTACACTTTTCCGAATCTCCTCCAGCTCGAAACTTTGGTCTGCACATTTCTGCGCTACGATTTGTTTTAGCGCGGCTATACTTTTGTTTGTCGATGCAACCGGATCCTCCTCAAAATAATATTCGTAAGCTGCATAATTAATCCATTTATAATAGTTTTCGGCGTAAAGTTCATTGTGCTTCAATGCTATGAAATCGCAGGGATAGGTTTCCAGGTATGCCCTGCAATCTTGCCCGATATATTCCGATAACGCACCATCTGTTATTTTCAAAACACAGTTAAAAACAAATAAATAGAATGCGCTCGTCTCCTCATTCGTTGTTAACACGCTATCCAAAAAGGCAAAGGTGAAGTTATCATCTGAGGCCGCAAACTTTCCCATAAAAAATAGCTTCGCATATTTATCAATATCCGGATGGTTTAAATAAAAGTCGATGGGCCTGTGATTTAACGAATCAACCATCCATTGATTAACCTGGTGGGGATTTTCTTCCGGATTATTCGGTTCCGGTACCTGGCAAACAGCAACCAACGAGAATAAGCTAAAAAACAGAATCAGCAATCCCTTCATAATATTGAACAGATTACTCCCGGTTTGCATTAGACAAGCCTTCGTAGTATGTTCTTTTATCATATGCTCTCAATTAATAATTCTCTCACCTCAACTACTTTCTATAATCTCTCCCCAACCCTCGCAATCCGGCGCTGCCCGTTTCTTCGACTCTTCCCCTCTCTACCCGTAGAGAGGGGAAATTGCGATTCATCGGAACGATTAATCGCGATGGGGTGAGTCTGCAAGCTTAACAATGCCCGAATTATCTCAATCTTTTAAGCGCCTTTTTTATTTGTTTGGGTTTTAATTGAATGAGTTCTTCATAATCTTTGTTGTTGGCCACTGCGATATTGGTACCCAAAGAGCCGGGCAAAGCCATTAGTGCGAGACATTCACCGGTAGCCGACGAATACACCTGAAGGTTTTCGGTGCCCAGCACAGTTGTATTAACAGCCGGATAAACATAGCCCTCGGTTTGATTTAAAACGACTTCGTTATATTTTTCATTGCTGCAAATCTCGAACTTATGAGGGTAGAGTTTGGCCACTTTCTGCTCATCCATTTTTCGATGCATCATGAACTCGGGTATCAGGAGGGTTTGGTCTTTAATCCCTTTCGAACGCTTCCGATAAGCGTCCATCACATTGAATGAGTTCCTCAATTTTCCGGACTCGATATCCTCGGCCCTTTGTTGCACATCATTTAAAGCGATTTGCAACGAAATCGGGTTCACCAGTTTTTCTTCAGCAGTGAAAGGAATGAAAAACCGCAGCGCATGCCCACCCATTGTTTGACCTTGTTTGACATACAGGCAAACGGCTTTGTGATAGCTGGTCGCTCCCGGTACTCTAACACCACTGGAGTAGTCTAATTTCATGTTTGGCCGGTATGGATCCGGAATAGGCCCAAAGGGCTTCGTATTATGAGACATTTGCTGCACCTTAAAATCCTCCAAGGTGAGCATAAAGTAGCCTTTCATATCTTTTACAAACTCCCAAGCCTCTCCTTGAGGCAGCACGTCTACAATCGGGCAGAAAGTCCAGTTCTTCTTAAAGAATTCAACAGCCATTTCATTTTCCGCATCAACCGCCTTTTTATATTCCTCGCCTGCATTTTTCGGGTATTCCTTTGTGCCGATAACAACTCCGCCATTGCGTAACTCTTCCATATCAGACCGCCGAACAACCGTCGACTGCTTAGCAACAAAGCACGACTGAAACAACATTAAACTGAACAAAAAAATACCACTGAGTTTTACTTTCTTAGTCATTCGATTAGCTTTTAGTGAATTTTGGTTTTATTTCAATTTATCTTCTATTGACAGGCTTCTGTGAAGCTCCGATCACAGATCCGCGCTGGCGGAGGACTCTCCCCCAACCCTCGCAATCCGGCGCTGCCCGTTTCTTCGACTCGTCCCCTCTCTACGGGTAGAGAGGGGCAATTGCGATTCATCGGAACGATTCATCGCGATGGGGTGAGTCAACAAGCCATCCACTGCTCCGATCACAAATCCGAGCTAGCGGGGGGATTCATTTATTAATTTTCCAAGCACAAAATAGTACTTAGAATTTCCCCTGAATATAAAAAGAGAGTCCGTCCAAGATTTCTTTACTATTGAATCTCCTATTGATAAATTATCCTGAAGAAACCTTTGACGATATAATGAATTCGCTGAGTTATGCAGAAAAATTTTTTTGGACCCACTTGTCACAAAACACGCCCCTCTGTCAGTATATAAATCTGTTATTATTCCTTTAAATTCATCTTTGGTATAGACTTCCTTAAATTCTGAATGTAACCTTTTTGTCTTTGAATGATCTTGAACCGTCAAAAAAACAGCAAAAGAAATAGCCATGATAACAAAGAACACAATTCCAATCTTTTTCATAGTTTTACTAATTATGGCCTAGTATTTTAGCATATTATTTAGCAATCTGGAAGGATATTCGTGAACCTTTACCCCCTCCAAGCCCCGAGGTAATTCTCCTACCCGAGTTTTCATCTGTTTAGTTTTTAAAATTGTGCCGTTGGAAAACCCACTACCCACATCATAATCATTCCTGCTATTCCACCTAAAAGCATTAATGGGAGGAACAGTTTAATTTGTTTTGCTGTCACATTTGTATTTCCGCTAAAACTTGATTTTTGAAATAATCCTGGGTGTTTTTCAATAAACTCTGCTCCTTCTTTAAAATAGATCCATCTCACACTTAGGACCCAAAGTACGATAATCGAAAAATGGAAAAGTAAAACCATTGGATTCATAGCTTTTGGATTAAAGTACTCAAAAGTGTTGTGTGTTATTCCACTTAAGTTTCCAATCATCATAATAACCCACGGAATATTGGCATAGAACATCCATCCCTTAAAATACTTATCATAGCCTTCTTCCAATTCGGGGTTTTGGGCTATATACTTCTTAGAACGATATTTTAGAACGAATCCATTTGCAATCGTTACTGCAATGAACATGATCCAGGCATGTTTAAATATTAGTTCCATTTCTTCGAATTGGTGTTAATGTTTATTCATGTAGCGATGCGAGAATCCCTGCCTGCCGCAGGCAGGCGCAGTTGGCTTACCACCAAAACCCGCCCTGCAATTTGTACGTTGTCTCGGGACGTAATCTACTTGTTGTCAATTAGTTTATTTATTAGTTCATTAACCGCTGTCATCATCACTTCAATATCCTCCGTACTTATTGAATCGTATTTAACATATCTCTTCTTGGATGAATAAGCTGATTTCATCTCATCAATACTAAACAAAACCTCCAAATACTTATTATAAATATCTTGTGGAATTTTGCATGATTCAGCCATTGATTGCGTTATCATTGACACATAATCAGGATAAATATCGAGAATGGTTGTCCATTTTTTATCCAACTGTTTTCTAATACTTAAACCAGCTACTCCCCAATAAATCATGAGGTCAGAATTATTTTGCCAAACATCTATCCATTTCTCAAGAATCTGTGAAATATCATTTGGGCATTGAGATATGAATGTTACCCTATCCGTTTTGTTTTTTTGATTTTGAGATTTTTCTGTTTCCAAGTATGTAATCTCAATTTTAGGTTTTTCTTTTTCATATTGAACCTTAACAACTCCTCTTATTTCCTCTTTAGTTTTTCCGACGATGTCAGGTATAAGTATTATGTCATGATTGTATTTGAATAATTTCATTTCAATTAAAGACAGAGAGAAGTTTAGTCCTGGAGAACTTTGCAGTGTGTCAGATAATAATAAAAGGTTAGGAGAGATTTTATCTCCAATTATGCTCAACTTTAAAATACCTTTATGGAGGTTTTGGATTAAAATATCTATGAAATCCGTTTGGTTTTGATTTGAAAATTCCTTTGCAATTATTTCTTTCAGCGAAAGTGCTTTTTCACTTTGTGAGTTTCTTTGCGAGGAAATTACAGCATTATTTAAATCATCAAATCCCCATTTGCTAATTTCTTTGGCGTAGTCTATCACCTGTGCCAAAACTGTTCTTGATTTCTCTGGATTTCTCCATAATTTGGTTTCTGCAATTATCAATTCGGCATCAGAAGTTAGAAATAAAATGTCAATGTATCCTGCACCGCTATTAATCTCTCGACCCAAAGAAATTATTTTTAAATCTTTATTTAAAGGGTTCTCGATTGGATATGTTTGAGGATTGTCATGAATTACTTTCTGCAACCAATCCTCGGTAAATTTTGATTCCGATTCGTCAATTTTCATTAACTCAAAATAGTTATCCCTGGAAATTGAAATTGGTTTAATTATCATGTTTCATATCTTTTGTGTCGGCATTTTGCATTATGCTCCATAACGTTGAGTATATGCAAAGTAGGCGATTGCGGGCTTCAAACCTATCAAACCGTTGAGAAGTTGAAGCGGGCTACAACCCTTTAAATTACTACTATCACGCCTATTTTGTATATACATTGTTGTGCCCAGTTATTATATTTCCAATCCTATTTTTTCAGCCTTTGTTATCAAATAATTTATAAATGAGCTACACGAAACCAACATATATTTTGCATCACTGAAGTCTGGTTCATTTGGTTGCTGGACTATTGCATGTCTTATCCCACTTTCTTTATCATTGGTATAAGCATATATTTTGTCAAATCCTGCTTTTAATTGATTATTTATATTTAGTCCCTTTTCTTCTAACTTATTCAGAGCTTTGCCCAATGTATTTTCATTAGTTATAATCCTACAAGTTGCCTCAACTGCTGAAATTGATTCCTTTATTGAATTTCTATAATTTGGGTTTTTCCTATCAGAGAGTAAGTCAAGCGCATTTTCTAAGTGAACATTTGCTCCATTTAAGGCAGAAAACTGACTCGTATTTTTAGTCGCAGTAGATAACTCTTCCAATTCAAGTTCATTTGATATCGGCGCAATCAAATTGTCAATTATTCTATACCCAGCAAATTCACGTTCTAAAATAGAATTTAATGTGTCGACAAATTCCGTTTTGTTATAATGGTCATAATCCAAATTCAATAAGAACTCTATAAAATCATAACTTTCGTACCATTCGTCTTCAAAAAACCTTTTGCGAATAAAATCCTCAATTTGGAATTCATATTCAGGTATTCTGTCAACAGGTAATTTGTAAAAGTGATGCCAAAGCACATTGGCAAACCCATTAAATTCTCCACGATTATAATTAGAAGGGCGTGGTATTGGGTCGATATAAAGCAATTTAATTATATTCCATAAACCATTCTGTAACTCAGTATCTATAGATTCTAACTGAATTTCTTTCGTTGCTTTTTTCTTTCCTATTCTTTGTGAAAATCTCATATACTTAATGTTCGATGTCAGTTTTCTTTAATTGGGCACAACGGTGAGTATAAGATACGTAAGTGATTTCGAAGCTCTTACCTGTCAAGTTGCACTGAGCCAAATTTGCGTTTTGACACAAATTTAATTCTTCAAACCAACCCGTCAAATCGCAGATTTGGCGGAGCTGATTAAATGCTCGAAAGCTTCGTAAACCACTGAACCACTTATGTTTTTTATACATTGTTGTATGCAGTTTTTCCTACTTCAATCCTGCTAATATCTCAGTCAAATTATTCTTTTCAATCGCAAATTGATACTTGTCTGAATAATATTCGCTTGCTGTACTTAAATCAATAAATACTTTTACAAGTCCTTCATTTTTTGAAATATAATCAAATAAGATTGCCTTATCACCAGATTCCGAAGCTCCATTATTGTAAAAGAAAATCCTTACTGATTCTACCTTACCATCAGGGAATTTTAATTTCATTCTACCGAATTTACTGTCTGGGAATGTTTCTTTCATACTCAATGAGCTATTATAAATATCAAAGTATAGTTTTCCACTTTGAACCATTGCTTTAATATAAACTTCATTATTAGAAGTAATCGAATTCTCACTTGTTCCACGAATTAAGCAATATGCAAATCCATCACCTGTTTTGTCTCCGAATTCGTCTACATAATTACCTTCTTGCCATTTACCTAAGTTTTTCTCAAATTCTTCTTTTTCTTTTATAGCAACTTTTTGGGCTTCAATTGCTTCTTTCGTGTCAGAAGATAAATCAGTTCTATCAGTCTTATTTAATTTTAAAGTCATGTCGGAACCAATAGCACTATATTTTAATCCAGTTTCTGTTGGTACAATATGGGCTTCGAAGTCTGGTGCAGAAATTATTAAACTGTCATTTCGTTCAACAATTTTAGAATCTAAAAGTGTTGTTTCACCTGCCATAAATAATATCCCTTTAATAGAGTCTCCTTTTATACAAAACTCTATCACTGCATTCTCTAAAGCTACATTTAATAATCCCATAGCAAACGCATTTTCACCGTCCATTTCTGCTTGTAGACTACTTTTTAGTGATTCTTTGTCCACTTCAAAAACTCCTTGAATTTTTGCAGTCGGACTTGTACTACAGGAAATCATAATTGATAAGGTCATTACCAGTATCAATCCGATAGTAATTCTTTTTCTCATGTCAATTTATTTTAATTATTACTTATTGGTTTCGGTTTTCTTGAATTGCATACAACGGTCACTTGCAAGTTGTCGTTGCGGATTTCGAAGAGCGTCAGTGTCCGACAGGACATGACGGTCAAGAAAGGAGCAGAGACAACGAACACCACTGCACCCGCAATGCAATTTGCAAAATGTTGGGTGCAGTATTTTATTTATTATTTATAGACTTTATAATAAGGGTCATGTTTTGAATTTAAATGATTCAATAAACTATCATTAGATATTTCAAGTTCCCAAAGACCATATATAGTATTATTCTTTAATTTACATTTCCAGAGGTTAATAACGTCTCCCGTTTTTGAGTCCTTCCAATGATATTGATAGCAGTCCCAAAATCCAGATACATTGTTGACCTGTTTGGATTCAGCTTTCATGTCAAGTGATGAATTAAATTTACTAACCAGATTTTCCGCTTCAATTTCACTAATGCCAGATTTCATAATGTTCCATATTGTATCAGCTATCGTTCGACAAGCGAGACTTGTGTCATTTTTGTATTGATTGTATTTGAATTTGGTTTCTTCATCGTCGGCAACAACAGTCCATGATGAATCAATCATTTGACCTATTTTAATTCCATTATATGAAATTCGGTCATGTTCGTTTCTTTGACAACTCAAAAGAACGAATAGGAATAAAGTGTATGTGATATAGTCTGTTCTCATTTCAATATTGCACCCAACGTCTGTGTATATGACGGGTGTATTATATATCGCTTATAGGGTTCAGTTTATAACTTACTGCTTGACTATACTTTATCCTTCAAAATAAACGCTGGCGGGCTTTGGGTTTTTGCAAGCGTTTTTTCCGTACAGGTAAAAATCTCAGTTGTTTCGTTTATGCTGTTTTTTTAGGTCTGCAAAAACCATTTAAAGCCCTCCTATCTTTTCATACTAAATTTCAAATGTTCTACTCCGCCAATGGCTATTGGCGGCAAATTGAAGTATGCACCAGGTGCACGCATTAAGTTTGGGTTCATGGGTTGTTTGCTTTTAGAATTGGTTTACAATATACTAATAAAACAGTATAAATACCATCATAATTTTATACATGGATTAAAAATTATTTCAACAAACAACAAAAGACAAAACAGTATTTATTTACTAACTATGAGGAACTTACACAAACACACCTAAAACACGAGTTAAGCGATAGATCAAAACAGGAGCATAGTGATTATCGTAATTCCATTTTAATAAAAAAAGAAGATGCCTGGCGAAAAAGCACCACCAACCGATACTGATTGCGTCGGACAGCAGGCAACAGTTATTTTTCAATCGGGCACACGTGATTCTTCGCTTAACGCTGGTGATTTTTTTAGTAGGGCTATTCATTCTGTCCTACCCGCAACTGATTTTTAAGGTGCCGTTGGTGATTTGTCGTCTGCTGCGCCTGATTTTTGTTACCGTATTCCTGATTTTTTGTTTCCGGCTGGTGATTCTTACTCGGCTGCTGTTGATTCCTTTCAAAAGAATCAGCTGCCGCGGCCAGCCGGATCAGTGGGGCCAGCCACGCCAAAGCAGCGGAATCAGCCGGCCTGCCGCTGCTAATAACCGTAAAAACAACTGAAATAGTACACCAACTGGGGGTTGTTGGCTACATACACGTGTTGGCGGAGGTAAACCAGCGTGTTGGAAACAGTGGCTTCGGAGCAACCAACCAGCTGGGCAATTTGCTTCACACTGCGCCCCTGCCGGAGCAATTCGAGCATCGGGCGCCGCTTGTCGGAAAAGCTGGGGTAGTTGCCTTCCCCGCGTCGGAACAAAACAGGCTCGAGACCGGGAAGCCGGCCAAAAGCACGAAGAGGTGGCGAGTGAAGTTGCGCACTGTCGATACTGTAGGCCCAAAACAGGCACAGCCCCTCGGGAAATTGGGGCACAGGCGCCAGGTAACGGAAGTGCATCAACAGCCGGTGCGCATGGCTCGGCTGGTTGTCGCAGCAAAAATCGAAGCTGAGCCGGTAGTTGGGGTAATCGTCGGGCGGCAGGCTCTCGAGAAACTGGTGAACCTTTTCGAGGCTTTTGGCTACAAACTGTTGATCGACGGGCCGCAGCAGCTGTAAAAACCAATCGATGGTGGGCCAGCCGGAATCGTGATCACCATCGGGCAGGTATTCCGGGGCGGGAGCCGCATGCTCAAACAGCAGCAAATGCCTGTTTGCCCGGTTAATGATACCAAACTTCCGGGCGCTTCCCCAGTTCAACAATTTGACTTGCTGATGAGCAACATCGAGCGCCGCATCGGCCTCGGCTGCCCGAAAACGACTGTTATACCACAAGGCAGTTAAATCATCCATCGTGTTGACCGCATTCGTTAGAACCAATTTTTATACACCAGGCCGGCGCTTGTTCCTCCCTGCCGCGATCTCCCCTTCTGAAGCTGTTTGGCCATCCCCTTGTTAGTTGTTCTGGATTGGCCTTTAACGAACCTGTTTATAATAGATTTTTACTATTTCCACCGAAAACCAAAGCCTTTAACTTTATTTTCAGCAAGTTACAAATATTTTTCATAAACATTATAATCGAAATATAAATTTTATATATTATGGCAACAAACCGATCACGCATCCCCGGAGCAATTGGATTATTCAATAGCTATATTGCAAGTACTGCTGATTATTTTGAGGCAGGCACACCCGAGAGCAACGCCGCCCGACTGGGTATCCTGGATACCGAGAAAACGGCCTGGCTCGCTTTTCGCGATGAGTGGAACCCGCTGTATCCGCTGTACGAGAACAAACGCAGCACCCGCACCATGCTGGTAACCGACCAGCTGCATGCCATTATTAAGGATACCAAGACCTACGACAAAGAGCATCACCTGCTGGACCGTATTGCGGCCTCGCCGAATGTAACCATCACCGACTTGTCGACCTTTAACATCAAGAGCGGCCCGCTGGCCAAGCAACGACGCACAAAGCCCAGCAAACCGATTGATGCGCTGGTGATCCCGGACCTGGTACAGATTGGTGGCGGCGAGCTGAGCATCACCTGCCGCAACAACATGGATGCCCGCACAGGTATCATTGACGAGGCCAACGGCGTGGAACTGCTTTACCTGGTGGGTACCGAGCCTCCCGCATCGGCCAACGATCCGCTGCTGCGGCAAAGTTTCTCGAGCCGCGCCCGCTTTACCCTCAATCTGGGCAACGACAGTAACGGGAAAACAGCTTACCTGTATTTCCGCTGGGTGAACTCGAAATACCCCACCCTCGCCGGCCCCTGGACCCGGATGTATTCGGTGTTGGTGGTGTAAAGAGGAGATGACTTCGCTACGCCTGGAATGCAATTGTGGTTTTCCATCAAGATTGCTTCGCTGCGCTCGCAATGACGGAGCAAAACTTTCTCTCGTCCATTAACTTGTAAGTTCATCACTGGTTACTAACCCCTAAATCCCCTGAAGGGGACTTTTAGCCTCCCCTTTAGGGGAGGTTTGCCCGCCTGACCGGACGGGCAGGGAGGGGTAACGTCTTTTAATGATCACCATCGTCATTGCGAGAAGGAGGCACGACGACGAAGCAATCTGTTCGGAAAACCTTCCACGTGCTGAAGAACGACGAAGCAATCAAAATGAACAGCCTGTCCGGCTTGAGGACAAACAACTGGGGCGTTGCCCCAAACCCCACAAACTTTTTTGTCTTGACACCAAAAAGTTTGCAAAAAAAGTCAAGGCTGATTTTTATCTACAACCTTCATCTTTCTGAAAGCTAAGTTCAACGAGTGATTTCCTCCTGCGTCGGAACTTCTCGTTTACACTAAGCTTCCAGTTTGATTCCGGCTTTGATAAAAATAGGCCGGTCCGAAATCGAAACCCTTCATGCACAAAACTTGTTCGAAGCGGTGCGTGGGCCGTCAAAACGCCCGGCAGAGGGTTCGTTTTGACAAGATTTTTGGATACTTTTCATCAATTGGAAAAGTATCAGCCTGTCCGGCTTGAGGACAAAGCAAGCTCTCCACCATGCGGCGCATGCAGCCACTGATATCAAACAACACTATCGGTGCGCCGAAAACCCGCTGTGCTCATTAACCCCGGGTTACCACCCGGGGCTATAAATATTTCACCCCGACGGGGTGAGAAGATAATTGCGCAAGGTTGATTGAAGCACCGACTGCACGCAGCATGCATTGTCGCAACAAGATTGCTTCGCTGCGCTCGCAATGACGGAGCAAAGCTTTCTCTCATCCAATAACTTGTAAGTTCATCACTGGTTACTAACCCCTAAATCCCCTGAAGGGGACTTTTAGCCTCCCCTTTAGGGGAGGTTTGGAGGGGTAACGTCTTTTATTTATCAACCATCGTCATTGCGAGGAGGAGGCACGACGACGAAGCAACCTGTTCGGAAAACCTTCCACATGCTGAAGAACGACGAAGCAATCAAAATGAACAGCCCGTCCGGCTTGAGGACAAAACAAGCTCTCTCCTATGCGGCGCATGCTGCCACTGATATCAAACAACAATACCAGTGCGCCGAAAACCCGCTGTGCTCATTAGCCCCGGGTTACCACCCGGGGCTATAAATATTTCACCCCGCCGGGGTGAGAAAATAATTGCGCAAGGTTGATTAAAGCGTGACTGCACGCAGCATGCATTAACAGCAACAAGATTGCTTCGCTGCGCTCGCAATGACGGAGCAAAGCTTTCTCTCGTCCATTAACTTGTAAGTTCACCACTGGTTACTAACCCCTAAATCCCCTATAGGGGACTTTTAGCCTCCCCTTTAGGGGAGGTTTGGAGGGGTAACGTCTTTTAATGATCACCCATCGTCATTGCGAGAAGGAGGTACGACGACGAAGCAAACTCTCTCCCATGCGGCGCATGCTGCCACTGATATCAAACAACAATTCCGGTGCGCCGAAAACCCGCTGTGCTCATTAACCCCGGGTTACCACCCGGGGCTATAAATATTTCACCCCGACGGGGTGAGAAAATAATTGCGTAAGGTTGAACGAAGCGACGACTGCACTCAGCATGCATTACCGCAATAAGATTGCTTCGCTGCGCTCGCAATGACGGAGACATAATGTAAACTAATTCAAAATAACATTCCCCCGTTTGACACTTAACGAAATTATTGTACTTTCAACTTTTGGATCATCGAGGGTCCGGAATCAGCTCCAACCGAACAACTACATAATTTCGTCTTTGTGGAATGAGACTACCTGACATGTAGCTTATTGGAATTCAACTGTGGCTATTCGGTTCGAACTGTATAAACAAAACCTAATATTCATACTTAAAAGCAATAAGCGCTTATTATGCTCAAAATCTCATTATTCACCGTCCTGGTTTTTCTAATCAACTCTGTTTGTGCGCAACAAACACCTTCAGAAGAACTCATTGAAAAAGGTAAAAAACTCTACGACGAAGGTCAGTACGACCAGGCTATTCAGCAGTACCGTTTGGTTCTCGAGAACGACTCGAACTACAATGCGATGATGGCTGAACTGGCGATGACCTACCTCGCCAAAAACAGTTACGACAGTGCTATTTACGTTGCCAACCAGGGGCTGGCGGTAAGCGGTGCCGACAAGATGCACCTGTTGCGAACCAAAGGCACGGCCTACGACGCGTTGGGTGAAACCGACAAAGCCATTGCAACTTACAAGATGGCCATTGAAAGTTACCCCTACAACTACCTGTTGCATTTTAACCTGGGGATTACCTACTACAACAACGGCATGTATAAGGAGGCGCTGGCCTGTTTTGAGCAATCGGCTACCGGCAACCCGTACCACGCGTCGAGCCACCGAATGCTGGCACTGCTGGCTGCCCGCCAAAAGATGTACACCCGCGCGTTGCTCTCGCTGGAAACGTTCCTGGCACTGGAGCCCGCCAGCAGCCGAAGCAATCCCATGTTGGTTTACCTGGAAAACATGTCGGGCAACTACCTGGATACAAGCATGGGCGAGTTTATTGAACCGTTTATCGACAACTCCATTTTTGAAGAGGTAGATCATTACTTCAAAGCGAAACTGGTACTCAACTCCCGCTATCCTTCTATTATCGACTTCCGTGCCGACCTGGTGAAACAAACCCAGATGCTGGTTCAGGTTCTGCCTTTCGACAAGCTGGGCGATGATTTTTGGGTGAAGATGTATTTCCCCTTCTTCAACGCCGTTAAACAAGGAAATTACCTGGAGCCGCTGTTGTACACGCTCCTCACCTCCACCGGGTCCGATGCAGTGAAAGACTACCAGTCGAAAAATGAAAAAACACTGAAAGCATTCTACCAAACCGGTAGCAACCTCAGCTACATCAAGCAACAGCGCATGGCCAATCTCGACGGTGAGATGAAGCTATACCAATGCCGCTATTTCGACGATGGCCAATTGTACAGCATTGGCAACAAAAATGATCAAGACGCAGAAACCGGTCCCTGGGAATATTTTTTCAGCAATGGTGCGCTTCAAGCCAAAGGCCGTTACCTGAATGGCAGTAAAGACGGCGACTGGGTTTATTACACGGTAGATGGCAACCTGAAATCGACTGAAAGCTACACCAATGCAGGGCTCACCGGCGATTACACCGATTATTACGACAACGGCAACAAACGCCTGGTAGCTCCATACCTCGACAATCAGGCACAGGGCACTGTCCGCTGGTACGACTATTTTGGCAAGATCAGCAGCCAGGTTGACTTTAAAGACAGCCAACGCCAGGGAAAAGGCTTCAATTACTTCATGACTGGCCAGGTTAGCGAAAGCTTTAACTACGAAGCCGGTGAGTTAACCGGTGCCGATATCCATTTCTTCAGTACCGGCGATACCTCCTCGGTTTACAACTACGAAGCAGGCCAACTGCAAGGCCCGAGCCGCAACTACTTCATGAACGGACAGATCGCTTCGTTCGGAAATTACAAAGACGGCAACCAGGATGGCGAATGGCTTGAGTACTATTCCAACGGAAAACTAAAAGCCCGGGCAACTTACACCGATGGTGAAGTAACCGGCAAATACACCTCCTACTACCACAACGGCAAACCCGAGTCGGTGCGCCTGTTTAATGCGGAAGGACAACCGGAAGGACAATCGCTCTACTACAACATTGCGGGCGAACTAACGACCGAAGAAATTTATACCAACGGAATCCTGGTTAAAGTATCTTCATTTGACAAAAACGGAAAAGCTTACGCCATCTCCGATAGCGCCGAAGGCACCTTCGACTTTACGACCTACGATACCGATGGTAAGAAAATGAATGAAGGTTCGTATGCGCAGGGAACACCAACCGGCCAATGGAACGCCTACTACAAAAACGGCCAGGTTTCGCAAAGCACGAACTACACAGACGGCAGACTGGATGGTGAAGTCAAACATTTTTATCCGAACGGAAAGCTGAAGGATCTTGTAACTTATCAGGAAGGACAACCGGTCGGCCAGTTCGTTCAGTACGAAATAAATGGTAAAGTGAAAACCGAAGGCTGGTATAAAGATGGGCTGACAGATAACTTCTGGCGTTATTACAACTCCAAGGGAGAGCTGACCGCCGAAAACTATTACATCGAAGGAGATCTGACCGGTTACAATTACGAATACAGCGCATCCGGCTACCTGAGCAGTAAACGGAAAAACCTCAACGGCCGCGTTTTAAGTTACATTGAGTTTAATGAAAAAGGCGACACCACAAACTACACCGACCTGCAGACCGACTCGTCCATGATCTTCCGTGGTATCGGCAACATGAAAAACTGCGAAATCACCACCACTGCAGGCATGCACCAGGGATCGTTGACCTGGTATTACCCCGACGGAACGGTTTCATCCAAAAAGATGATGGAACTGGGATTGCCTGAAGGCCCCTATGTACGCTACTATGAAAATGGCCAACTCGCCCGAAGCGGTGGTTACCTGAACGGTAACCAAGTCGGCAAGTGGAATTACTATTACGAGTCGGGAGCCAAGGAGCGTGAAACCTACTTTTTTGAAGATAAGAAAGACTCCATCTCCTGCAGTTACTACGAAAATGGTCAGTTGGAAGAAAAAGAAAGCTATTTCGACGGTGACTTGCAGGGCGACTGTTACCAGTATGATGATAACGGTGAGCTGATGATCAAGCTCATTTATGCCAACAATGAGCTGATGGGTTATCAGTACAACAAAAACGGTGAGCTGTGCGACACGATCCCGGTAACAGGAGGCCAGTTTAAAGTTGAAGCCTTCTTCAACAATGGCAAAAAAAGCTATGAACTCGACCTGTTGAACTTCGCTAATGAGGGACAACTGAAGAAATACGACAGCAAGGGCCAGATCCGGATTGTCCGCAACTACAAGGACGATCTGTTAACAGGCGTTAGCCAGGACTACTACGCCAACGGCCAGCTGAAAGAAGAAATTCATTATGTGGACGGTTTGAAAGACGGCGAAGAAAACCAGTATTTCGAAAACGGCAAGCTTAAAAAACAAATCAGCTGGAAATCGGATGCCGAACACGGCCCAACGAAATACTTCGACGCTACCGGCAAACTAATCAAAGAAGTCGATTACAGCAACGGTCTGTTTATCGCTGTGAAAAACTAAGAGAGCATGAGAAAGATACTGATCACCTATCTAATCGTCGTTACTGCAATGACTTCGTGGGGAAAAGCCGGCGACGATTTCGAGAAAATCAGGAAGGAGTATTCGAGGTACAATGCCGTGATTACCGAACGGGAAGAGTTTTACCTGTTCGATCTGGTTGACGACTCGGTGAACGTGACTCAAACCGTCAGCCAAAAGACGTTGATGCTGAACGAATTCTCGAAAGAGTTTACCAACGACCAGATCGTGTACGACTCCTTCAGCAAACTGCTCGAAAAAGAAGCTTACACCCTGGTGCCGAATGGCAATAAGTACAGCAAAGTGATGGTTGAGAATTTCCAGGAATCGAGCGATATGGATGCCAGCATCTTCTACGACGACTCCAAGAAGCTGAAATTCGCTTACCCCTCGCTTCAGCAAGGTGCTGTGACCGCGCTGAATTACAAACTCAGCTATGTGGACCCGCACTTCATCCGGAGCGCCTTCTTTCAATCCTACATTCCCATCATCAAGGACAAAGTTGTCCTGAAGATTCATGAGAATATCGATGTTGGCTATCAGCTGCGAAACAGCGACCAAGCCAACATTCAGGTAAAAACCTACCAAAAGGGAAAGTACAAGTACATCGAGTTTGAAGTGGCGAACGTCGATCGCTTCAAGTATCATCTTGGCGAATACTATTCACTTCGCAACATCTGTCCCCATGTTATTATTTACATGAAAGAAGCCCGCCTGGCTTCGGAAACAAAACAGTATTACGGCGATGTGGACGATTTGTACCGCTTCAGCAGCCAGTACGTCACCGAAGCCAATGTGGACGACAACGATGAGCTCAGCGCACTGGTCAAGGAATTGACAAACGGTTTGAGCGACGAAGAAAAGGCACGTCAGATTTATTATTGGGTACAAAAGAACATCAAGTACATCGCTTACTCCGAGGGCTACGATGGTTTCCGCCCGATGAAAGCCGTCGACGTTTATAAAAAGCGCTTTGGCGATTGCAAAGGCATGTCGAGCCTGATCCGCAAGATGATGCTCCTGGCCGGATTGGATGCCAAATTCACCTGGGTCGGAACACGCCACATTCCTTACAGCTACACCGAGGTGCCGCTGCCCATTACCGACAACCACATGATTGTTTCGTACTTCGTAAACGACTCGGTGATTGTGCTCGACGGAACATTCAAGTACCTGGATTACGGCGTTGTACCTTATCACATTCAGGGCAAGGAAATCATGATCGGGATGGACGACGATAAATGCATGATCCACAAATTACCCGTCACCCCTCCCGAATACAGCGTATTGAGTGACTCGGTTTGCATCTCACTGGATCAGGATCTGGTGATCGGCAAAGCCAAGCGAATCCAAACCGGGTTCAACAAAGTGGAGATTGCGCACGCTATGGACGGTGTGAAGCCCGACGACTACCGTAAACGTTTCTCGCGCATTTTCGAAAAAGGAAACAACAAGTTCCTGGTCGACAGCTTCCAGGTAATCAACCTTTTTGAATACGATCGCCCGGCGGAGATCGACTATGAATTCAAACTGCAGGACTACTGCAAGCATTTTGGCGACGAGGTTTACATCAATCTCAACATGGACAAATCTTATCAGACCATGGTTGCCGATACCAGCAACATCATCTCGCCAATCGAAAACGACTTCTACTGCATGGAGAAATATACCACCGTGTTTGAAGTTCCCGAGGGCTACCAGGTTGACTTTATTCCCGAAGGTGGCGAATACCAGTCGAAAGATTTTGGCTTCAACATTCAATACAAACAAGAAGGAAACCGGATCATCATGCAGAACGTGATTCGCTTCGAATTCTTTGTCCTGCTGGAAGACCAGCTTGACGACTGGAACAAAATGATTAGTGAGTTGAACAAGCAGTACCGCTCAACAGTGGTGCTCAAAAAATTATGAACTAAAAGATAAAAAAACGATATGCGACATCTATTGACAATAATCCTTTGCTGCTTGTTTGTTGCAGCCAACGCCAACAAGCCAGCCACTCCTCTTTTGTGGGAATCGCATCCCAGCTACACCACTGTTTTACCGGAGTTTGCCGGCGAAAATGTCATCGGCCTTCTGCTGGACGAGCGCCTGGAGTATTACCACAACGACGAAGGCAACTTCCTCGGTCAACGCAGCATCCACAAGAAATTCCGGATCAACAACGAGCAATCCATCAACGACTTCAACAAGATCTCCGTCTCCATGGCCGATGTGCTTGAAACCGTTGACATCAAAGCTCGTGTGATCAAGCCCGATGGTAAAATTGTGGAGTTCGACAAAAACAACATCAAGGAGATCAAGGATGAAGAAAGTGGCGATGCTTACAAGATTTTTGCCATCGACGGTATTGAAGTTGGCGACGATGTTGAGTTCTACGTGGTGACCAACGTAACGGCTGACAATTTCGGACGCTTCTTCCTGCAATACAGTTATCCTGTTCAAAAGGTAAATTTTGAGCTGATAACACCCGAAACAATCCTGTACGACTTTAAAGGCTACAACGGATGTAATGAAGTTAGCCACACCGTGATGGACGACAAACGAAACGTTTACAGCTTCAGCGAAGAAAATATCAAAGGTATCAAAGACGAGAAGTTCAGCTATGACACGCCACGCAGACAACGCCTGGAATACCGTTTGGACTATAACCTGAATAAAAGCCGGGCGCAGGTGCTCAGCTGGGACGAAGCCGCCCAACGTCTTTACGACATCATGTACCTCGATCCCGATCCGAAAGTCATGAAGAAATGGTTCGACGACATCAAGCTGACAGCCACCGACAATATTGGTAAAGTGAAGCAAATAGAGGATTACCTGAAATCCAACGTGTATATTCAGGAGTTCCACTCGTCCGAGTTTGACGACATTTCCTTTGTTTACGACAAAAAGATGACCAGCGGACGCGGAATGACCGGACTGATGGTGAAACTCTTCGCGCAATTGGGTATCGATCACGAAATCGTCATCACCTCTCCCCGCGATAAAGTCAAATTCGATCCCGACTTTCAATCGTGGAACTACCTTGAC
Source organism: Mangrovibacterium diazotrophicum (assembly GCF_003610535.1). Lineage (NCBI taxonomy): Bacteria > Pseudomonadati > Bacteroidota > Bacteroidia > Marinilabiliales > Prolixibacteraceae > Mangrovibacterium > Mangrovibacterium diazotrophicum. The sequence continues at coordinate 98,545 of NZ_RAPN01000006.1, forward strand.
AAGTTCCTGATCTACATTCCGGAAACTGATCAGTACATCGACCCCGCTGCACAAGGCTTCCGTTTAGGATGCTTCAATGGCATGCTGGCCGATGAGTATGGTCTGGCGGTTGAGCGGGTGAATATCGGCTCCTTCCAATCGGCAATCGGCAAAATTAAACACATCGATGCACCCGGCCCCGAAGCAAACTACAACAACATGTACATCCAGGTCGACGTCGATCCCGACGAAGCCTTAGCCAAAGTGGACACCTATGTTGGCTTCAAAGGTTTGAGCGGTGGCTTTGTCAGCCAGTTCTACAAGGTCATTGATGAAGACCAGAAGAAGAACATGCTGAAAAATATGATGGTGATCAGCGTCCCCGAAAATGATATCCTGTCGGTTGAAAAAGGCGAAGCACAGGCAAACCAGGATAAGATCGCCGATGCAGAGATGATCGTTCACTCCAAAGTCGCCAGTACCTCATTCGTTGAGCAAGCCGGTAACAAACTGCTGCTCCACCTGGGCAATACCATTGGCCCGCAAGCCGAAATGTATTTTGAAGAAGATCGGGATCAGCAGGCTGAAAACGAATTCAACCGCACATACTACCGGGAGATTGTTTTCAACGTACCGGATGGCTACCGTATTAAAAACCCGGAAGCAGCAATTATGTCTGTGGTTGAAAAAGACGGCGATAAACCGGTCTTTGTATTCAACTCGTCCTACAGCTACGAGGGACAGCAATACAAAGTCGTTATTGACGAGTACTATAGCGAAATCACCGTTCCGGAAGAACGCTTCGAAGGATTTAAAAATGTGGTTAACGCTGCAGCCGACTTCAACAAAGTCGTTTTGGTATTGGAACCGATGTAGCCGATTGAATGATTGGATAAAAAAAAGGAATCCGGCTTAAGTGAATAAGCAGGGTTCCTTTTTTAGTTTCAATGAAAACGGGAAACTTCCGCGTTGAATAGGCCGGAGCAGCTTATTTGGAAAACATCTTCACCAACCAAAGGATCAGATACAAGCCTAACCCAACTCCGAATATCAGTACACCTACCACAAATGCAATTCGGATGCCCGTTACATTCCAACCTAATTTATCGCTTAGCCATTGTGAAACACCTAAAATCATAGTCGTCAATTTATTGAGTTTAACATCTTATTCAAATGTAGTAAATAAATAGCATCAACGGATAAAAATCCGATCTACCAAAAAATCGGGTCCTGCAGAAACTACCAACATTTCACCCCGTCGGGTTGAGAAAACAAGTACGCACAATCTTGATCAAAGCGCCGACTGCACGCAGCAATAGCGAACGAAAACACGGAAGTGCGACGCGTGAGCGTCAGGCATGTAGTGTTCAGAGTGAGCGGTGCGCAGCAATTGCCTCGGGCAGTCTTGACCTTTTGGTTCGTTTTGTGTCAAGACAAAATGAACAGCCCGTCCGGCTTGAGGACAAAAAGATGAGACGGTTATCATGAGACGGCTTTCTCTGCGAAATGATCTACATACAGGAATAGCAACAGGATTGCATCATTCTACAACGGGCATTACGCATGAATCGCAACGAGATGGCTTCGCACCGCTCGCCATGACGGGGATGCGTAAATTTGAACAAGGGAGCTTTTGCTTCACGGCCGCAAAAGCTCCCTTATTTTTTTCATTCTCAAACATCGTCTTTGCTAAGAGGAGGAACGACGACGAAGCAATCTTTCTCCTCTTATGGCCTTGTACAACGACGTGGCAAATCGCTACATGCCAAGCATCTGCATCTTCACCCACGCCAGTTGCAGTTCTTTTTGCGCTTCCAGATACTGATCAACGGCTTCGTAGTTAAACTGCATTTCGAGCAGGTACTCAATCAGCGAGATCTGCCCTGCATCAAGCGCTTCCTGCAACAGATTCTGCTGCTGCATGCTCTCAAGTTCTTCCCGAAAACCTTCCACTCGGGCCGATGCCAGCTGTACCGAGCGGTAAAGCTTTTGTAATTCAGCAGTCAGTTGAAGCTGAAAGTCCTGCTGCTCCAGCTGCGTGGATTCCTGTAGCAAACGAGCCGCCTTCACAGTATTCTTATTTTCCCACAAAGGAATGGAAAGTCCAAGAGTCACTCCCTGAAACTTCTCTCCCACGGTATTCTCCATCATGTAGCCACCATTAATCTTCGGCAGGCTCTTCCCGCGGTTCAGTTTCAGTTCTCGTTCAGCCGCATCTCCTTCCAGCATATACCAACGAGCTGTCGGGTTATTTTGCATCACCGCCTGTTCCCACAAATCAAATTCAGCAGGTAGACGGACCGGCTCATAAGTTTCCCCATTTACCGGTAGTGGCTGATTCCCGTTAATTGCATTCAGGCTGAGCTGCAATAGCTCTTTTTCCTGCTGCAAGCGTGCCAGTTCTTTTTCAGCCTGCATCGCATTCAGCGCCGCTTTATTACGGTCGATCCGGTTGGCATCGCCAGCCGTTAAACGTTCCTCGTACGCATTGCCCAGCTTGACAGCCAGCTCCGTCCGTTCCCGCTGAATCGCGATACGTTGATTCAGACTCACCAACTCTACCCACAACTGCGCTGCTTCCTGCCGCAAAGCCAACCGGTATTGTTCAGCACTCAGGTCGGCCTGCAGGTCGCGCAGATCGGCCAGCTTTTTCTGATGGTGATAAACCGTTGGAAAAGCAATCTCCTGGTTCACCGAAAAATCTTTGCGGTTACCAATCGCTGATGGGCTTCCCCACAGGTAGCCACCATTCACCTCCGGGTTATCGGGCGTGTTGCCGATCCGGTTTTCGGCTTTCTGTGCTTCAGCCTGCGACTGTTGCGCCTGGTAAGCGGTATTGTTTGTTTCTATTTGTTGTAAAACATCGTACAGGCTTTGCTGTGCCAGAGCCGGAACTGCGAACAACAGCATCAGCAAAGCGATATTAATTTTTCGCATCGTCATTCTGTTTTAATAAGCCAAAGCGGTGCAGCAACTGGTAGATCACCGGCACCAGGTAAATATTCAGTAATGTTGAAGACAGCAGACCGCCCAGGATGACCTTGGCCATCGGGCTCTGGATCTCGTTGCCCGGCGCATGGCCGCGCAAAGCGAGCGGAATCAAAGCCAAAGCGGCAGTAAGTGCTGTCATTAGGATCGGGTTCAACCGGTCGACTGATCCGCGGATCAGGATGTCGCCCAGTTTCATGCCTTGCTCTTCCATTTGCTGAAAGCGAGACACCAACAAAATCCCGTTACGCGTGGCGATTCCAAACAAGGTGATAAAACCGATAATAGCCGGGATGCTGATGATACCCGAAGTGACGTAGATGGCAAATACACCGCCAATCAATGCCATGGGCAGGTTCAGCAAAATGATGCCCGCCAGCTTCAGGTTCTTAAACTCCTGGTAGAGCAAAAGGAAAATGATGAGAATGGCCAACACGGTTGCTGTAGCCAGCGTTCGCGATGCACGGGCCTCGCTTTCGAACTGCCCGCCATACTCAATGCGGTAACCTTCGGGCAAGCTAATGTGCTCTGCGATTGCTTGCTTGATATCCGCCACTGCACTGCGCAGGTCACGCTCACTCACATTGGCCGAAATAACCAACTTGCGTTGCACATCTTCTCTGCTGATTCGGTTTGGTCCGGATACCGACACAATTTCGGCCACCTGCTCCAAAGGTACTTTACCACCGGCGCCGGTATCAATCAGCGCCGATTTCAATCCTTCCATGGTATCGGTGTAATCGGGGTTGAAGCGCAGAATCAGGTCGTAGCTCTGCTGCCCTTCATAAATATCGGCAAGCTTCTCACCTCCTAAAGCCAGGTCAACAAAATGGGTAAACTCGTCGATGCTGATGCCGTACTGTGCCAACATGGTGCGGCGGGCTTTAATCTGAATCTGCGGGACCTCTACCTGTTGTTCCACATTCACATCCACCAGCCCGTCGATGTCGGCTATATTTTGCTGAATCTGTGTCCCTAAACGGTAAAGCTCCGTAAGGTCGGTACCGAATAACTTAATGGCAATATTGGCGCGCGTTCCCGAGAGCATGTGGTCGATACGGTGCCCGATGGGCTGCCCCACGGTTGCGGCAATACCGGGGATGTGGCTCAGCTTATCCCGAACATCTGCCATAAAGACCTCACTGGATCGTTTGTCGAGATTGAACTTCACCTCAATCTCAGCACTGTTTGTCGACTGCGAATGTTCGTCCAGTTCGCCGCGCCCGGTTCTGCGTGCGGTGCTTTGCACCTCGGGTATCGATAAGAGTTCCTGTTCAATCAGTTTTCCCAACTGATTACTTTCGTCCAGCGAAATTCCCGGTTGGCTGACTGCTGCAATCGTCAATGCACCTTCGTTAAACTCGGGCAGGAAACTTCGTCCCATACCGGCAAGTAAAATGACAGAAACAATCAACAACGCAAACGCTGCACCAAGGACAACTTTCTTCCAGCGGAAAACCGTCAGCAAGGAACGCTCGTAGTAGTGATTCATCTTCCGGGTCAACCAGTTTTCCTTATTCTTCCGGGTCAGGTACTTGTCGCCCGTTAACAGCAAGCGGCACAACAGCGGCGTCAGCGTCATCGCCACAATCAGCGACATAAACAGCGACACGATGTAGGCAATCCCCAGTGGCTTCAACATCCGCCCCTCCATTCCCGACAGGAAAAACAGCGGGATAAAAGCGACCATGATAATCAATGTCGCATTGAAAATGGAAGAACGAATTTCCTTCGATGCTTCAAAAACAACTTTCCAGGGAGTTACCCGCTCGGCTGCCGGCAACTGCCGGTTTTGCCGTAGCCGCTTGAAGACATTCTCCACATCAATAATGGCATCGTCGACCAGCGAACCGATCGCAATTGCCATCCCGCCCAAACTCATCGTGTTGATCGTTAATCCGAAGGCTTTTAACACCAGCACTGCCCCCAGCAACGACAAAGGAATCGCCAGCAGCGAGATGATCGTCGTTCGGAAACTTCCGAGAAAGAGAAACAGGATCACAATCACAAACACGCCGCCTTCCAGCAGCGAATCTTTGACATTGTCGACAGCCGTTTCAATAAAGTCTGCCTGCCGGAAAATATGTGAATCCAGCACCACATCTGGTGGCAAGGTTTTGCTTAACGCCTCCAGGTTCCCGGAGATTCGTTCTGTCAGTTTCAGGGTGTTGGTATTGGGCTGTTTGGATACCGAAAGAATGACGGCCGGCTTTCCGTTCTGCGAAGCATAACCCATCTTCACCGCTGCGTCTATCTTCAGCTCGGCCACATCTTCCATGTAAACCGGCTGGCCATCCTTCAACTTAATCAGCGAGCGCCCCAGCTCATCCAGATCAGAAGTCCGGGCCATCCCACGCACAACATATTCGTTGCCATATTCCCGCACAACACCTCCGGTTGAGTTCTCGCTCATCCCGGCGCAAACCGAAGCCAGTTCATCCAGACTGACATTGTAAAGATCCATCAAACGCGGATTGACCAGGATCTTGTATTGCTTGTAGTCTCCACCAATAATGGTCACCTGCGAGACGCCTCCCGTAGCCAGTAACACCGGCTTTACATTCCACTCAGCCAACGTGCGCAAGTCCATCATATTGGTTGAGTCGGCCTGCAGCCCGACAAACATCACCTCGCCCATCACGCTCGACTGTGGCGCCATCGTGGGTTGGCCAACGCCGACGGGCATTTGCCCGGCCAAAGTCACCAGCTTCTCACTCACAATCTGCCGGGCTTTGAAAATGTCAGTTCCCCAGTCAAACTCAATCCAGACAAATGAAATCCCCTGTGCGGAATTCGAGCGCACTCGGCGAACATCGGTTGCACCGTTTACCGCCGTTTCAATCGGGAAAGTTACCAGGCGCTCCACCTCTTCGGCTGCCATGCCGTGTGCATCGGTCATTACAACCACCGTTGGTGCTGTGAGATCCGGAAACACATCCACATCCATGTCCCGAGCCGTGTAAACACCGGCGAACAGCAACACAGCTGCCCCCAACAAAACAAGTAGCTTATTTTGAAGAGAAAACTTGATTATTCGATCTAACATAGCTCCTCCCTTCGTTTAGTGCACGTGCCCGGCATGCGGGTCAAGGGTTGATGAAGCCGAAACCAGTTTCAGCATCACAGCGCCTTTGGTAACAATGCGCTCATCGGCACTTAAACCGCGCTTGATGGCCGTTTCGTAACCGTTGGATGAGCCCGGGAAAACCTGCCGTTTTTCGAAAAGCTCCGGATTCAGCTGCACAAATACAAAGAAGTTACCCTGTTGCTCCACCAATGAAGTTACCGGCACAACCACTTCATTTTGCTCCGAACCGGTTGTCAGGTTCATCTCCACGTAACTGCCCGGAACAAATTCGCCGGCATTATCCGCTTCAAAATAAACCGGAAGCAGAAAGTTGCTTTCCTGCGTACGTTGACCAACCGACAATAATTTGCCGTTCAAATCGTCCAGGTTTCGCCAACCGGGATTACTCGTATAAAAAGCAACCGAACTGATTTTGGACAACTGCTTGCTGTACTTTTGCTGCACACCGGCAACCAACTGCACTTTGTCGTAACTGGCTAACGTTGCCAGCGGATCGCCTGCCGAAACGTGTTGCCCGTTTTGCACACGAACCTGTTCCAGCACGCCCGTTTTGGGTGCCCGAACACTCTGCCCTTGTGAGTTGAAATTCGCTTTTAGATTCTCATACTTCGCCTCAGCTTTCTCGAAACTGTTGCGGGCTTGCAGGAATTCCTTCTGCGAAACAATTTGCTTGTCGGCCAGTTGCTTCATACGTTCGTACTCGGCTTTGGCCAGCTCATAGTCGCCTTCAGCGGTCTGATAAACCAGCGCCGCATTATCGTCGCCCATACCCGAGCCGGTAATGGTAAAGAGTTGCTGCCCGGCCGTAACAGTGCTTCCGCCAACAATCCCCGCCGAAGCAAATTGAACAACACCGCTCGTTTGAGCAGTCAGTGTTCTTGTTTTTGCCGGCAATGCTTCCACTCGCGCTGTCGTCTTGATCAGCTGCCCGAAAGGTTTGCTTTGCGGCAACGCGGTGGCAAAGTCCAGTTTCCAGGATTGTTCTTTCGTGAACGGAACTGCCGTTGCCGGTGCATCCTCTTCTTCCAGAAAGTGGTGCGGTTCGTGACTGTCCGCAAATACCTTCACAGGAACTGACAGCTCATTCACACCGTCTTCTGCTGCGACACGAAACTTCAATTGTCCGGCACCCGCTTTTGGTGCGTTAACCACCACCCGGTAAATTCCGGGAGAAACCGCCTCAGCCTTTGCCTGCGATTGTTCGCCGTTTACCTCCAGCAGAGCATTCACCACTGCTCCCACAAGCGGCTTAAAGTTTTCCAGGCAGGTAAAATGAGCCAGCACATCAGCAGACTCTCCTGCGACAAAAGGTTCCGCTTCGGCAAACAGCTCGTAAGTATCGTTGTATTGAATTAGTTTTTGACTGATTTCTTCGTGATGATCATGGCCATCATTCTCATGATCATGATCGTGTTCTGTTTTTTGATGGCTGCTGCAGGCCGCTAAACCGAGGGCCGCAGCAAAAGCCACAACATATAATCGCTTCATTCTTTCTTTGAATTGAAAAATGATGAATACCAACGCCCTTTCCGTTTTCCTCTGAAAACAGAACTGACGAATAACTATTTTCGGAACAAGGGTGTTCCGTCCAAAAGATTATGCGATTACAGGAGGTGCACGGAGACCGGCCGTGTGCCGTTCCGGAGATTTGGGAACAACGATCCGATGTTCGAAATAGGATGTTTCTTCTTCCTCCGGGTAATAAATTTCGAGTATTACAAAAGCGGTCAATACCGCCGCTTTCAGATCCAAGGTTTTCCCGGGAACGGGATTCACAACAAAGTGGCAAGGAGCCTGAGACTCTTCTTCATGATGGCACACATCTTCCGCGCAAAACTCTACATGAAACTCTGACTGAAGAGCTGAAACCTCTTGGCAACAGCTGTCCTCAAAGGATTTCTCGTGATGGTGATGCGGCACAAAACTATGCATCAAGACAATCAGGTAGACTGCCAGAAGACCAAAGGAAAATATGTGCCTTGCCTTTTGCATGCCACAAAGATATGTTTTTCGTCAAATCCCGCAAAAAATGCAGGCCGCTACGAACGGCTCGATTGGAACCCGTTGTTTGACAAACTGATGTCGACAAAACGAGCGCTCTTGTTCGGTGGATTAAGCGTCAGAATTTGTTTGATTTTACCCGCTGCTTCCGGATCTTTCGCCATGATGAACATGTACCCACCACCACCGGCGCCGGGTAATTTATAGGCCAGACACAAATCTTTAATTTGATTGATGATGCCCTGAATAGCCGGAGGATTCGTTCCCGGATCCAGATCCTGTTTCTGCTGCCAGGTCATGCTGACTTGCTGTGCAAAATGCTCGTAACTTCCGGTTTGCAGCGCCTCAAAAGTCGTTTGGGCGTGTGCTTTTATTTCGTTCAAAATAGCCAGGTGACGCGTCGAGTTCAGGAACATTCCGCGAACAATCTCTGACAAAATATTCTTCGCTGTTCGCGTAATCCCGGTATAGTACAACAACATGCACTCGCGATATTCGGGGCGCGTAAAGAGGTAATCAGGCGTCCAACGTACCGTTGGTGATTGATACAAACCCGAACGTGTTTCGAGCAACTTGATGCCCGGGAACACACCGCCGTATTGATCCTGCCAACCACCACCGGTAGTCAGCAATTGCTCCAGAACCAATGTTCGGTTACAAATTTCATTTTTATCCCAGTTCAATCCGCAGAAGTCGGACAGCGCGCCCAATACGGTCGCGGCTAAAATCGAGCTTGTTCCCAGACCTGATCCTTTCGGGATGGCCGCTAACAACGAGATTTCAATACCGCAACCAAAGGCTTTCAACTGTTCTTCGAGGCTGCCTTTGACCAATTTCGAGAAAACAGGCCCAAAACCTGCTAAACACAAGGCAGCCTTCGGGATGGAGAACGGAGAACCGACTTTCTGGTAGTCAGCCAACTCTTCAAAGGTCTTGACATCTTCCCGAGCGCCCAAATCAATCGATCGCAGAATAATTTTATACTCCTCGCAAGGTTTGATGTACACCTGCAACGGCGGCTGACCGTTCAGTTCAATCGCCATGTTCAACACCGACCCGCCCGACATGAGGCAAAACGGTGGCGTGTCACTCCAGCCGCCGGCTAAGTCGATGCGCACCGGGCTGCGTCCCCACACAATCTGATCGGGGAAAATATTGAGTTGCGGAATAACTTTATCTCCCTTCAGCGATTGTATCAGGCTTTCGCGCAACAAGGCAAATGCTTTTTGCTCATCGGGCTCCGGGTTCTTACCTGCATATTGGGCCACCCGACTTCGAAACATATAATCGTGCAGTCGTGTGATTGCCGACTCCTGCTCTGACAATGAAGCCGGTAATTCGATGTTGTTTTCAGCATAATCTTTAGCCGCTTCATCCAGGTTGACCTGGTAAAACACACTGCGCTGGTAATTTTTCGCAAGCACAGGCCAGTTTTGAATGCGGAATGCTTTGCGTTGCTCATACAAGCGGAATAAGTTCGCTTTTGCTGAAATTCCGGCTGCCGACAAGCGCTCACTACTCAACCAAAGCGCCTTCATTTCGTCATCGCCATTCGCCTGGATCATCCAGTTCAGCATGCGCCCCATTTGCTCAACGTCCTTAATCAACGGGAACAAGGCAGCTTCCTGAATATCTGTATCCGGCAAAATACCCGCATCCTCTAAAGTAACATCGTGTTGGAAAAACCATTCCGGCAACGAGATTCCCATCCAAAGAGTCGATTTATCGGCCACCTTGCCCGAAAATTTATCCGAGAAACCATAAGGACGGACTGCCGTCGTAGTTTCGCCAACTGTCACCAAATCGATACAAGTCTTCGCCTGCAAATCCATTGTCCAGTTGTTTTCCGGAATCCCCGTCAAAATATGCTGTTGTGCCAATTTCCAACCTTTGCCAACGTGCGAGTTTTCAATCCACAATTCGGAATGATCAGAAGTCAATGGCACTTCAACCACCGCGTTTTGAATAAACATGGCCGGATGTGGCTTCACATTTTTTGTCCAGATGCTGCGCTGATCTTTCACCCGGTTTTGCACCGCTAATGTTGACGAAATCAACTCGCGACTTGTACCGTAATGGTAGAATTCGCCTCCCGGCAATGGCAAAATTGCCACCGAAAGTGCATTCAGTTCCGGATCGGCATTCTCTGCCTGCGAACCGAGGTTCAAACCAAACTGTCCGTATAAATCGTAAAACGAAGGTGTCCAATCCGCCGCCGGTTGCTCCGCATCAAAACCAGACTTCTTCATCAACAGTTTCACTGCTTTATCGCTTAGCAACCAAATACCGATGTCCATCAGGAACAGCTTGCTCACGGCCAGACCGCGAATAATTTCACTACTCGGTTTTTGAAGCATGTACAGCAACTCGTGCGGATACTCGCGGTCGCACACATAAACGCCATGGTTCGTAGCCAACGAAGGTTCGACCCACAAACCGTAGCAAATCACATCAGCTTCAGGAAGCTTTTCAATTTTATCATTGGCGCGGATAAAGGTGTCACCGCTGGCAATTAACGTATTTACACCCGCCGGTGCGTGTGTCATAATTTTCTCGTACAGGGGCAACTGCAAGTCCATCAGCGACTGATCGAGCTTCTGCCCACGCTCATAACGAAACACGGGAATTGGTGTTAAAATTTTACCGGCAGTTGCATAAGATGGCAACCGTCGGCTCTGCCCTCCCGCATGAATAATAATCCGCTGATCTTTCGCCAACCAGTCGCTGAAGCTCATCTCCGGATTTTCAGTTTTCCAGTTCTGATAAAACAACCAGGAAGTTCCGCCACCGGAGCCCACTTTTGTACCGGCGGGGTCGCTGGCGCAAAAATATTCCTGTTTGGTAACTTGCTCTAATTGGTGAAACTGATTAACCAGGTTTTCTGGCAGGGAGAGTAACTTTTTCATGCGTTTGTTATGAGTGAAGCCCAAAAATAAGGATTTTATTGAGAGCAGGTGCCGGTTTCATTATGTTACCACATTAAAATTTCGCAAAAAACAGGCTGAATTTTATGTTACCCGTAAACACTAAAAAATCGGTTTCATCGTTTCATTTGATAGCATAGGTAGGTCGATTCGTTGCGTGAAGGGAAAATAGAAAAACTATTAGCTGTGGAATATGAAAGTAAACAATTTTACTAAAGCTCTGGTCTGTATCGCATTACTTATCGTTAGCGTAACGGTGTCCGGCCAAAACAGAATTATTCGGAACCAAGGTTTCTACTATACCATCGAGGGGAAAGCCGGATACGGGTTAAGTATGACAACGGATTACCCGCCTAACTGGCACGACGAATTTTCACCTTTCAACCTGGGATTGGCAGTATCGGCCAACATATTTCTGAATTACCATGTTTCCGCGGGGGTGTCATTAGGCTACAACCAATATACTGGTCCTAAAATGCAAACGCTTCCCTTTATGGGAAACCTGAAATATTTCTTCGGAAAACCGGCACGAACGCCGTTCATTTATGCGGAGGGTGGATACGCCTTTCGAACCGATGCGGACCAACAACACAAAGGGTTGATTTACGAAGCAGGACTCGGCTACCGGCATCAAATGGGCAGACGCCACAACTTTCTGATGTTTAAATTGGGCTACAACTACTTTAAAGCCAACCACTGGAAATGGGATCACAAACCCTACACCGACTTTGACGACTGGGATATGCAGTGGTATTTCCTGGAACGGCCAACGATTAATTTCACCATTGCTTTCTATCACTCAACGAGATACTAGATTGAAGGATTGAAGGATTGAAGGCTGACGGACGCCAGATACTGGATGATAGATAATAGACTTGAGACTCAGAACTTGGAACTCGGAACTTGAAACTCAGAACCCGGAACCCGATCATAAACAAAAAGGCCTGAATTATCTCCACGATAATTCAGGCCTTTTCTATGCTTAGCAATTCATTCTAGTTATAACGTCTGAAGAAACCGTTCATCCGGTCCGTTAAGCGCGCATAAATCGGTTTGGTAAATTCCATAAACAGATCCTGCGATCCAGGAGGAGGTACCGCTGAATTGTTCAGAATTTGAACTTCTTCTTTCGATAGCACACGTTCATCGCCCAGGAAAAGGCCATATTGGTTGCGCCACAGGAACTCGCCGGGAATATTGTCATCCAGCAACACTCTTTCTGCCTGAAAATCCTGAATATTCAGTTTTATCAAACCGCCGGAAGCAACTTCGTCGGTCGAAACTTTAATTTTTCCTTTCACGGTAAATGTCCGCTTTTCAGTGCGAACAGAATCGCGCGAAACTTTCACCTGCACTTCTTCCTCAATCTCACGCTGCAACATCTTTTCTTCTTCGTAGTGCTTCGGGCGCTCTATGTAGAAATCCATAAAAGCCAGCTTCACTACCATATCCGGGTATTTCAGTTCTAATTTCTCAGCCTCTTCGGGCGTATAAAAATTGACAAAACTTTGAACCGGATACAATTGATTCATGCGTTCCATCACCTGGCTGTAGAAAAAGTCGGCTGTCAGCTCATAGCGCATCGACGGCGCTGGCAGTGGCTCAACGATCACCCTCAAAGTGGCTAAATCTTTCGATTCATTGATCATGGCAACAACATCCTTATAACCCGGCACCAAGCGATCGCATTCCTGAAAATGGCGGCATGCCTGCTTGGCATCGTCGCGGTTGTTACGATCCAGAAAAGCTTGCCCGGCAACATAGTGTTCTTCCGCGGCATTCTGAATCACATTTTGCAACTCGCTGGTGTAAACTTTTGGCGAAGTGATGATTTTCCGGGCAGCCGGAATTCGTCGGATCGTCTCGGAAATGCTGTTGACCTCCTGCATCACCGCCAGGGTTTGGTTCCATTTAAACGGATCGTTGCCAGACAACGTCTGGTCGATTTCTTCCTGGTAATATTCCATGGCCATCGGATATCCCTCAGCAACAACCTGCTGGGCTTTGCGGCTATCCGGGTTCTGACTTAAGCGATTGACAGCTTTCGCAATGGCTTCTCTGAAGTTACCGTTATCCAGGGCCTTCTGTCCTGACGAACAGGCTCCTAAAATTAGGACAACCACCAATAACCAGTAAATACGTTTCATAGGATTAAATTTAAGGGTCATGAGTTTTCTCTTTACTTTTCGTGAAAAGCCATTCTAAAATAGTGCCAAAAAGGGTTCGCATTCCGTAAACATTGCCGCACAACAGCATTCAGGTCGCACAAACCGAGGCAAGAGGCTCTTCCATTCCGAGGGTAAAAATAGATGTTTTTTGCAAAACAGCACCTTTAGAAACGGGAGGTGTGGTAAATTATTGTCGTTCTATTATAAGTATTTAGGCGATAACGCCCTACACCCTTGCAGCAATTAATTCAATTTTTATTGTTAAATAAAGACACAATCGGTTCATTAATAATTAATAAAATGAGCTGCGTCGAACTCCGGTTTCCTGATAATTTTGAATAACTTCCCGATTCAATTCAGAGAACAGCCATGGCCAATTACGACGAAACTTACGAGAACAAACATTTCGAAACCAATCAACTGAAGGACACAACTTTCGACGGATGCACCTTCGTGAACTGTTCTTTTGAAAACACAGGGTTGAATCATTGCGACTTCATTGATTGCCAGTTTTCGGACTGTAATTTTGCAGGCGCAGCGACTGCCCAAACGGGGTTCAAAGACGTGAAATTTGGCAACTGCAAACTGGTTGGTTTGGATTTCTCAGCTTGCAACGATTTCCTGTTCCAGGTTCAGTTTGAAAACTGCAAAATGGATTATGCGTTGTTTACCGCGAAAAAGTTGAAGAAGACGCGTTTTACAAACTGCTCGTTGAAAGAAGTTGATTTTACCCGAACGGATCTCTCTGAATCTGTTTTTGATGACTGTGATCTGACTGATGCCCAATTTGAGAGTTGCCTGCTGGTTAAAGCCGACTTCCGGTCAGCCTTCAATTTTACGATTGACCCGTCGCGAAATAGTCTGAAAAAAACGCGTTTTGCAACCAACGGATTAGCAGGTTTGCTTCGGAATTACGATTTGATAATTGAATAAAACACCCTAGATATGAATGAAAAATTGAAAGCTTTTGGCGAGTTGCTGGAAATTATGGATGAATTGCGTCAGAAGTGCCCGTGGGATCGGGAGCAAACTTTTGAGTCGCTGCGCAAACTGACAATTGAGGAAACCTACGAGCTGGGCGACGCAATCCTGCAGTCGGATCTGAATGAGATTAAAAAAGAGTTGGGCGACCTGTTGTTGCACATTGTCTTTTACGCAAAGATCGGGGAAGAAAAACAGGCTTTCAATATTGAGGATGTCATTCGATCGCTGAATGAAAAACTGATTTACCGCCACCCGCACATTTACGGCGAAGTGGACGTGAACAACTCACGCGAAGTGGAACAAAACTGGGAAGCCCTGAAACTGAAAGAAAAAGGGAGGAAAAAGAAAACCGTGCTGGAAGGTGTACCGGCCTCGTTACCCGCTTTGGTGAAAGCCAACCGTATCCAGGAAAAAGTGAGCGGTGTCGGGTTCGACTGGGAATACCCGGAACAGGTTTGGGACAAGGTGAAAGAAGAAGTAAACGAACTGCAGCATGAAATAAACAGCAACGACCACGATAAAATAGAAGCCGAATTTGGCGACCTCTTCTTTGCGATGGTGAATGCTGCCCGCTTGTACAAAATTGATCCCGAAGCCGCGCTGGAACGGACCAACCTGAAATTCATGAAACGCTTCAACTATTTAGAAAGCCAAACCATTAAGAAAGGCATGGATCTGAAAGAAATGCCTCTCTCGGAAATGGACAAATACTGGGAAGAAGCCAAACGAATGGAATAAACTGACCTTCTTGAATACTTAACTCATGAAAAAGTTAATCACGCTCTCGATATTAATTTTGATCGCCCTCGCAGGTTCTGGTCAGTCAAATACATTTGCACGCCTCTCCTTCTTGTTTGGCGACTGGCAGGGAACCGGCAGCGGATTTGGGAACAACCAATCGACAATAACCGCGTCATACAAACCGGTTATGGATGGCAGTTTCATCGAAGTCAATCATGACTCCCGGTTTCAACCAACCAGCCAAAATCCAAACGGAGAACATCACACCGATCAGGGGATGATTAGTTTTGACAAAGCCCGAAAAGTAATTGTGTTCCGCCAATTCAACAACGAGGGCTATATCAACCAATATGTTTTGGTAGACTCCCTATCGACTACTGATTTTCTGGTCTTTCAAACCGAAAATATTGAAAACTTTGTTCCCGGCGGAAGTGCCCGTTGGACCATTGAAAAGAAAAGTGATTCCGAAATCGAGACGAATTTCTATGTCACTTTTCCTGGTCGCGATGCGGCCTGCTTTGGCACGAACAAACTTTCAAAACAGTAGGGCCAGTAGCTAAATTACATCAAAGGATTTAGCTAAAATGTAATCCGCCATCTCCAGCGGCGTATTCAACACCAGCCCGCCCAACAAAAACATCTTGTCCGCTTTAAACTGCTTTTTAATCCGCGCTGCCTGCTGCAAAACAAAACTGCGGCTTTCCTCAAACACAATGTCAATCAGGTTCAGCTCAGGCGTCACTTTCGACATGCCGGCAAGGTGAGGCACAATCATCTGCTTGACCCGCCATTGCTGGTAGTCGTCGTGGTTAATTTCCGGCAAGGTGCCACCACCGTCGATCAACTGCTGGTAAGCACCCAAAGCAGCACCGCATGAAAGCGTGTCGCGCTCCTGCCCGATCCGATGCACATATCCGTTGCGCTCCGCATTGATTCCCATGTGCGGCCCGTAGAAAATGAACGCCGTCCCATCGTCCGGAATATGGTCGCCAAACGCGTTGAAGCCCGTGGCCCCAGTAAACGGGTAGCCGGTAATTCCACCAAGTGCGAAAGTATTCCCAAACAACGAACGGATTTTTTCGATCACATGATTGTTGAGCTCGTCGGGGCACAGCGAATAGGCTGCCACATTTTTCCGAACATCGAAATCATGCTCTTCATTCATTTTCTGAAAATAATCGTCCAACACCTCATTCAAAGGTGCGGCTCCCGGGAAAAGCGTCTGAATACGCGAAATCGTTTTATTCATCTTTATCTAACTCTGTTATTACTTTCAAAATTTTGTTTTTATTCACTTCAATCCATAAAAAAAGGGAGCAACGCTCCCTCTGTATCATCAACCGGTTGCCCCGAGGGCATTGGCAATAGCATTAACACATTGCAACAAGGCAAAGAGGTAATCATCCTCATCCGGTGTTTTCTTCTTCTTACTTTCTCGCCATTTCTGCAACAGCTCAATCTGAGCATCGTGCAGGAAGTTGAGTGCTTCGGCCCGTAACTGGGTCGAATAGTAGTGGTTTTTCCGGCGTTGTTCTATCGGCACCTGCAACACGTCGGCCAACATATCACGGGTCAGCGTCAATTCTTTCTTGATGATGCCCATGATGCGCTTACGAATTTCAGGTTCTTCCACCATCGAAGCGTATTTTTCCATAATCTGCTCGTCGGTCGATGCCAGACTCGAATCGAGATTGGTCATCACATACCGCACAAACGGATCGTATTCCATCAGTTCAATCATCTTTTGATAGTCGTCCGGCTTTTGGGTTTTCATTTCATGTAAGGTTGAACCCACGCCGTACCAACTGGTAATGTTGAAGCGCGACTGCGACCAGGAGAATACCCAAGGGATAGCACGAAGGTCTTCCATGCTTCGTTTTCCGGTACGACGCGCCGGGCGCGAACCGATCTTGCTCGACTCGATTACATCGATCGGTGTGGCCTGCTCGAAGAAGCGAATGAAATCGGGATCAGAAATCAACTGGCGATAATAGAATCGTCCGCGGTCGCCCAATTGGCGGAACAAGGTCTCCACTTCATGGCGTTCCGCTTTGCTGTGTTTGTGCAACACCGTTTGAGCAGTCACACTGGCCAGCATCAACTCCAGGTTATAGGCGGCGTTCACCAGGTTGGCATACTTCCGCTCGATGGTTTCACCCTGCTCTGTTACCCGGAATTTACCGTTGATAGAGCCAGCCGGCAATGTCTTTACAAACCAGTGTGCCGGACCTGCACCACGACTGATACTCCCCCCGGTACCGTGGAAGAAACGGATGGACACGCCATGTTTTCGGCCAACTTCAGTCAGCGCTTTCTGCGCTTCGTGCAGGAACCAGGTGCTGGCCAAAATACCACCATCCTTGTTACTGTCACTGTAGCCAATCATCACATCCTGTATGAGCTCACCACCGGCATTTTCCCACGATTGTGCTTTCAAACTGTTTTGCACAACCGGATGGCTCAGGTAGTCGTCCAAAATGCCGGGACTTTCTTTCAGGTCTTCAATGGTCTCGAACAACGGCACAACCGGCAACATTGCTGCCAGGCCGTTTTCTTTTTTCACCATCAAACCAACTTCACGCATGAAGAGGTAAACAGTAAGCAAATCTTCGGTATTGCGGGTCATACTCACAATGAGTTTCCCGAAAGCATTGGGGCTGTAGCGGTGCACATGTTCGGCCACAACGCTCATCGCACCCATTACATTTTTGCCTTCCAGTTCCAGGTTCTGATGATCGACCAGGAACGGACGGTTTATTTTCAATTCTCCATCCAAAAAGCTTCGTTTCGCTTCCTGCGATGAATCAATATCTTTTGCAGCTTCCTCGCCCAGCGAGCTTGTCACCAACTGGTTCAGGGCTTTTTCGTGATAGGCGCTGTTTTGGCGGATGTCCAGTTTAGCCAGGTGGAAACCGAAAATACGAACCAAGCGTTTTGCGCGGCCTACATCAACCCGGGCAACTTCGCCAACCTGGCAAGCTTCGAGCTCGGCATACAACAAGTTCAAATCGGCAACCAGGTCGATCGAACTGCGGTAGCTGTTGGTCCGGTCTTCGAGCTCCATATTAAACTCGCGGCTCAAATCAATTGGAATCTTTTTCAGCAACAAGTCGACAAACACCTTGAAAATCTCTTCGCCGTGCTCTCTCAACTCCTGTTCACCGGGTTCGCCTAATTCGGCAACCAGCTCGTTCACCCGCTTGTTGAATTCATCCGACACTTCGGATGAGTTGCGGTAAATACTGAGCTTTTGAGCCAGCTCTACCAACTCGTTCTTGATAATATAGAAAGCGTGAATCCGCAGTTTTTGTAAAGTCAGACGCGTGATTTCGGGCGTAACCAAAGGGTGCCCGTCGCGGTCGCCGCCGACCCAGTTTCCGAATGAGAAGGCCGGGTACAAATCCACATTGTCCAGCAAATGCATGTCGAAACCGGATTCTTTCCAGGCTTGACGCAGACGTTTGTCCAGGATTACCAGCACCCCCGGGAACACGTTGGTCAGGTAGTGCAGAATATTATCCAGCTCCGATTCAATACGGGGCTTTTCAATATAAATTTCACCTACATGCCACAACCGGTGCAGGATCTGCTTGATTTCATCACGAATCTCCTGTTGCTCGATGTGCGTGTACATTTTGTTTTCGCGCTTTACCAGCAAGAGGTATAATTTGCGATACTCGTGCAATACCACCGCACGCTTTGCTTCAGTTGGGTGAGCCGTTAAAACTGGCTCGATCATGACTTTCGGCAACTCCTCCAATATCTCTTTCTCACCAATTCCCTGCTCTTTCAGCATTTTAAACTGGTTGGCCCACAAGCCATTCACCTTGGCCATATCCACTTCTTCCTTCAAACGACGACTCTGTACCGCGCCGTTTACTTCGGCCAGGTTCAGCAGTTGAAAACACATCGACATCAGGTGGATATAATCGTTACTGATCAAATCAGCAGGCCCCGGCTTTTTGGTCTCGCTTAACCAAGGAATAAAGGGAACAAGCTCTTCCTTATTACTCTCTTCGAGCACCTCCTTGAAACAACTCAGCAGGAAATGCAAATCATCATATGGTTTGCCCAAGAAGCGGCGCACTTGGTTAAAAACAGTACTCATAGTGTTAGTCTTTTCGGATTTACAAAACAGCCAACTGCATTGGGAGTTCAAAAAAAATTTGGTCAGGCGTATTTTTTGTACCTCTGAAGTTCGAAACAGGAAGTCGTCACGCAGATAAAATCCAATCGAGAGGCCTTCTCCGCAACTTT
Organism: Mangrovibacterium diazotrophicum; assembly: GCF_003610535.1. Classification (NCBI taxonomy): domain Bacteria; kingdom Pseudomonadati; phylum Bacteroidota; class Bacteroidia; order Marinilabiliales; family Prolixibacteraceae; genus Mangrovibacterium; species Mangrovibacterium diazotrophicum. Next base: position 117,675 of record NZ_RAPN01000006.1, read on the forward strand.
GAATAGCTTAGTACAATTTAAAGAAACGGATTTGAAATTTTACTACAATTCGGAGTAAAGATGCTCGTTGACCGCTCTATTTGAGAAGTTCCGAAACACCTTCAATACGTCAGAAATACACGATTTCAACTTTTTAACAAAATTCTCTTCGCTAAAAAGCAGATTTACATTAATTTCGCTACTGGAAAACTAATTTAGTCGATTAAGATGGTGCGAGAAAAGGATGAAATAGTCAAAACGGAAATACTGGAACAAGCGCAAAAGTTGTTTCATCAATATGGTTTGAAAAAAACCACCATGGATGAGATTGCAGCAGCCTGCGGGAAAGCCAAAAGTACGCTTTACCACTACTTCACCAGCAAAGAGGAAGTATTTGATGCAGTGATTGAAATGGAATTGACCAATCTTCGCAAACAAGTGAAAGACAAGGTGGAGCAGCAAAAGTCAATCACGGATAAACTGAAAACATACATGGTCGAATTCCAAAAGGGAAGCTTGTGCATGGCCAACGTTTACCGGATAATGAACGATGCCAATTACGAGCAACGGAATACAAAAGAGCGCTTTTGCAAGATGATGGAATTTGAGAAATCGTACCTGCAGCGAATTTTGTTCGATGCTTATGATTCGGGGGAATGCCGTAATCTGCAAAAAGATGACCTCCCGTTAATGGCCGAATTATTTCTGGCTGGTTATTTCGGCACCGTGAAATATATGATCCTGACAGCAGAAAACTATGATCCTGAGAAATTGGAACGGATGGCCGAAATATTTACATCCAAACTATTTGAGTAAAATCACAGAATCATGCTGTGCGCATTGAAAATAAATCGATTCAAGAAAAGGGGTTAAGTATTTCATAAAGTATTAACAAGAGTAGAGAAAGAGAATGAAAACTGTAAGACAAAAACTATTCAACAACCTCTGTGAAAAGTTGACCAATCCATCAAAAGAGAATGTGACTACGCTTTACCATCACGTTCACTCGATGAAGTTAAGCGAAGAGTATATTTTTAAAACCGAACAGGATTTTCAAGGTCTCATTAATTTCCTGAACCAGCGGGCAGATTTCGCCATCTAGGAATCGCGAAGATCGCTGAACGCTCCAAATGTCTCAACAAATCGTTTATTTTGGCGAAAATTTAATTTAATTTCCGACCGGAAAAGGACAGGTTACATTGTATTTGTATACCTTTTAGTTGAGAATTTGCTGCCATGGATAAAAAAGAGTTGTTCCGGAAAATGAATCAAAAACAAAACCTGAAGTTTCAGACTTTGTGGTTAGTTGGAAAGCTCTTTTTTAACCTGATTGCCTGGGCCATCCTGACCGGAATACTTTTCCTGTCCGTTTTCCTGTTACAGCCTGATATTGGTACAAATGGAGCTCGTTTTTTCCAGGTCGTTGATCAAAATCACGTGGTTCCCCTATTGCTGAGCTCGTTGATGGCTCTTTTCACCTGGCTGATTGAAGATGTGGTTCTGTATCGGTATCTGTCCCGCAAAAGTATGGGAGTTGTCTTCCTGTACCGTTTCCTGGTACTCATGCTTTTAGTAGTATTTGTTTTTCTTGTTGTTTCCGCCTACCACTACCACAACAAAATTTTTACCGATATCGATGAATATTTGCTGCTTTTGAAGTGGTTCTTTATTAGCCGCACCAGCGCATTCCTGTTCATCATGGCGGTATTTATTTCCATGATCATCAACATGTTTAAGGCCATTCGTCAAAAAGTTGGTGCCTTAAATTTTTTCAAGATAGTTTCGGGCTACTATCGCAAACCAAGGGAAGAAGAACGCATCTTCATTTTCATCGACTTAATCTCGTCGACAAAATATGCAGAACAGCTGGGACACCGCCAATACAGTAAGTTTTTACAGAAGTGTTTTGAACCGCTCGGACTGCTCGAAATTAAATACCGCGCCATGCAATACCAGATTATCGGCGACGAGGTGGTACTGACCTGGTACACCAAAAACATCCAGAATTTCCGGCATGCGGTAAAATTATACTACGAATTCAGTTACATGCTTAACTGTCGGCAGGAAGAGTTTAAAAAAGAATTTGGCATTATTCCCAACTTCACAGCATCCATCAACTCCGGAAAGATTATGGTTTCGGAGGTCGGCTCGATTAAAAGTGAAATTGCCTTTCACGGCGATGTCCTGAACACGGCGGCCCGGATTCAGAAACAATGCAAAAGTTACAATCGCCAACTGCTGGTAACAAAAACCTTTGCCACGAAATTTGAGGAGGTTGGCAACGGGTTTAAAATTGAATGGATTGCAAAAGATCTGTTAATTGGCAAAAAACACAAAGTCGACATTTTCGCCATTGAAATTGAAAATGAACTGGAAGTTGATACCAACTGTATGATGCCTACGTCAACTGCATGTAATTAATGGCAAAAACGAGAGCAGCCAGGATAAATCCATACATAAAAACGTTGTAGGCAATTCGCAATAACTTGTATTTGCGGTACAATGTCTTCCCCAAATTATACTGGTCTTTGATCAGGTTCCCATACAGGTAATCGTAATCATCCATCATTTCACGCATCGATTCGTGATACTTTGGATAAGGTATCCCGTTGAAATTTCCGAAGAAAAGCAAATTTATCTTGCGTTGTTTCAGCTCCTCGTCGGTCACATTCACCGGCTTCAGCTCTGGACGACACGATAAAATCGCAAAAATCAGGGATATTAGGCTTGAAAGAAAAAGTGTCACCAAAGCAGGAAGAAACGGATGGTAATCCATGGCCTGCCTCGTTGCCACAGCTGCCGATACGGAAATTAAAATTGAGTTGATCGATATCAGAATATTCGCCTTTTTGTCACCAATTGAACTCAGTCTCATCTGGTTACTGGCAGTCAGACGAAACATCGACTCGACTCCCTTTTCGGTATTTCTTTTTTTCTTATTCTCCTTTTTGTTTTCTTTCTCGGCTTCCACTTTCAGTAAATCTTTAACCTTCGCGATATTGTCCTGCAACAAGGCCGGGAAATTAGTTTTGGCGTAGTCGGTGTAAAATTCCAGCTTTTCCATGAAAGACAAGGTGCCTTCCCAGTAATCCCGAACCTTCACATCACAGTCCATACAGTTCGAAATCTCCCGCTTTAGCTTTTTCGATATCTGTATAAAGTTTTCATCAGCCACATGCGCAATATCGGCATCCAGAATCACACTTTCTGCCACCGACTTTGGCTCACGCTTCCGGCAAGTCACTTCAATACAATCAATCACAATATTTTCGCAGACTTCACCAACCGGATGATTCTTAAAAAATTCCCTGGCCACCGTCACACTCGCACCTTCATGATTTTCCAATTGCAACAAATAGCCTGTGTCGTGAAACCAGGCAGCAATCGTCACTGCGTTCAAATCCTCCTGCGAAAGCCCTTCAGCCTGGCCAATTATTTCAGCTTGCCGAACAACCGAAAGCGTATGTTCCAGCGTATGAAAAACCAATTGCTGATTGGGGTGTTTCTCAAAAAAATCGATCACATGAAGTTTTACCTTTTCGATGACTTCCATGGCAAAATGTTTTACAGAATACTAAATTTGCGTATGTCACTACCGACTTTAAAAATGAACAAAATTATTCTCTTTTTCTTATTTCTATCCATATTTTCCCCTTCGAAAGCACAAACAAGCACTCGGGATTTCGAAAGCAATGATGATCCGGTGAATTTCAGCCTGTTTTTGATCGGTAACTGCGGTAAGTTTTCATCGGCCGATTCGCAACAGGTGAAGCTGATGAATCAGATCATGAAATTTGACCGCAACAAAAAAGGGATCATCTTCCTTGGTAATAACTTCTACCCTTCCTTTTCCGATCTTTTCTCCGAAGATGTCGAGGATAAAAAACCCAGACCTCAACTAAACAAGTTGAAACAATTTAACGGTCCAATCTGCTTTGTGGCTGGCTGGAGTGACTGGTCGTACGGCGCGTCCAACGGCAAAGAGATGGTCAAGTGGGAATATAAAACCATCAATAAAACACTGAAAAACGAAGAAGTTTACATGCCCGACGGAGGTTGCCCCGGACCGAAAGAAGTCTTCATCAGCGACTCGATTACCCTGGTACTGATAGACACCCAGTGGTGGATGCATCCGTTTGACACGCGTATGGGCAAGTGTGACATGGAAGACAAAGCCGACTTTTGGAACAATCTTCGCGATGTCCTTCGGCGCAACCGCGACAAACAGGTTGTGGTTGCGGGCTACCACCCACCCGTTTCTTATGGCGAATACGGGGGCTATTTCTCGCCATTCGTCCAAATCATCGGTTTTCCGTATGTTTTCATGAGGAAGAATGTGGGCAGCCGTCTCGATCTGTCGCATCCGCTCTATTCCGAATTTTCAGAGGGATTGAAATCGGTGCTGGAGGAATTTCCCAACATTATCTATGCTTCCTCGCACGAGCGGAATTTCCAGTACTTCACCGAAAACAAGGTCCATTACATCATTGGGGGATCGCTGACCGGTGGCGACTATGTGAAAAGCAAAGAGACAAGCTGTAGCAGTCGTGACGGAGGTCTTGCCCGACTCGACTTCCACGCTTCAGGCGAGGTTGAACTTAAGTTCTTCAGCATCGAAAATCCGGAAATGGCCGAATGCAACGAAATCGTGTACGACTTTTCGACCTGTGAAGAGCACCTGGCACCGATTGTCGAAAATCAGACGTTTGCGGATAGTATGGTTGCGTTGGCAAGCACGCGCTATGACATTGATCCAAAGCACTACAAATGGGTGGGTGAAAACTACCGCGACATTTGGTCGACACCGATCAAAGCGCCGGTTTTCGACATCATGCAAGAAAAAGGCGGCCTGGTGATTCTCAAACGAGGTGGAGGACAACAGACCAAATCGCTTCGCCTGAAGGCAACGAATAAACACCAGTACACTTTGCGCTCAATTGAAAAAGATGTGGAGGGAGCTGTTTCCTCCGAACTGGCCAACACCTTTGCCATCGAAGTTTTGCAGGATAATATTTCGGCTTCAAACCCCTACGCCGCTTTGGTAGCTGCGCAACTGGCCGAGGTGGCTGGTGTAATGCACACCAATCCCGAGGTTGTTTATGTGCCCCGCGACTACCGCATGGAAGAATACACCGAAGATTTGGCGAACATGTTGTTTTTGTTTGAAGAAAGACCGGCAGGAGACTGGTCTGATCAGAAAAGCTTTGGTTATTCGAAAGAGATTGTAGGAACCGACGACGTACTGGATCAAACAGAAGAATCGGCCAACAATCACGTCGATCAAAAGGCTGTGCTTCGGGCAAGAATCCTGGACACCTTCCTCAACGACTGGGACCGGCATGATGACCAATGGCGCTGGGCCTCTTTCATGGAAAACGGGGAAACCATTTATCGGCCCATTCCCCGCGACCGCGACCAGGCTTTCTATGTCAACCAGGGACGTTTGCCCTGGCTGGTTACCCGCAAATGGCTGATGCCCAAATTCCAGGGTTTTGGGCCGATGACCGAAAATATGAACGGACTGGCTTTTAACGCGCGATATTTCGACCGGACTTTCCTGACCGAACCGGATTGGAACAACTGGGCAACCATGCTTGATAGCCTGACCATGCGGCTGACCGACGAAAAAATACGGGCTGCGACCCAAGCCTTTCCAAAAGAAGTGCAGCCCCTGTGTGCCGATTCCACGGCTGATATTCTGATTGCGCGCAAAGCCAACATGGGAAAAATGATCCGCGAACACTACCTTTCGCTTGCAAAAAACGTCAACATAACCGGGACTAATGAGAACGATATTTTTCATGTTGAACGTTTAGCCAACGGACAAACTGATGTGCAGGTCTGGAATTCGGACCGCACGATTCTGGAATATCACCGCCTTTTCAACAACAACGAAACCAAAGAAATTAGGCTTTACGGACTCAAAGGAAATGACAAGTTCGTCCTCAACGGGAACCAAAAGTCAGGTTCTAAAATTCGTTTAATCGGCGGAAAAGATGACGACTCCTTTCAAAATAATTCAATCGTAAGCTCCGGCGGAAACCAAGTTAGCATTTACGACAATAAAAAGGGAACCAACGTTACCCGGAATCAGGATACACGCGTCCATTTGTCCAACCACGAACAGATTAACTACTATGACCGGATGGACTTTAAATATGATGTTGTGAAGCCCGGCGTGTTGCTAGGTTTCAATCCCGACGATGCTGTTTTCATCGGTGGCGGACCAATAATCTACAAATACCGTTTTCGCCGGCACGAGGTTCACACGATCATGGCTAACATTGCCACACTTACCGCGGCCTTTAATGCCCTTTACCAGTTCGAGTCGTTCAGTGAAAATGGCGGTTGGGACCACCATATTGGTATTGATATGAAAGCGCCGAACTACGCGATGAACTACTTTGGCATGGGGAACAAAAGTACCCGCAACAGCGAATTTGACCGTGACTACTACCAAATGCGAATCAACCAGACAAACATCCAGTATTCGTTGGGAAAACGCTGGGGACAAACAGCTTTTGAGGAATCGGAAGACGGAACAATTAAGGAAAGTGAACTACAGGTCGGTCTTTTCGTCAAACGCTCACATATCAAAGAACCAGGGAACGATTTCATCTCCAATCTGTCCGAAAACGAACTCACAGCCGACGACTTGGAGCAACATGTTTATTCCGGTGTCCGCATCGGCTACACGACCAAAGCATTGGATCGGGAATCCAATCCGCAACGAGGATACCTGCTGAATGCCGAAGCACGTCAGTCCTGGCGGATTGATGGCCCGGAAGAACAATTCACAACCCTTTCGGGCGACTTCAGAGCATACCTCAGCTTTACAAGAAACCCGCGAACAGTGGTGGTACTGCGAGTTGGCGGGGAAAAAATATTCAACGATCATTTCTTTCTTGAATCGGCAACGCTCGGCGGTAAAACCAACCTTCGCGGCTACCTTGGCGACCGCTTCTATGGCGATGCCAGCTTCTACCAAAATACGGAGCTTCGCTACAAAATCCATGATTTTAAATCGGTTGTGTTGAATGGCGAATACGGGCTGCTGGGACTTTTTGATTCCGGACGAGTCTGGCTTTCGGGCGAGAAATCCGACTACTGGCACAAGGGCTTCGGTGCCGGCTTGTGGGTTTCTCCGTTTGACATGACGATTTTAACTGCCAGCTACAATTGGAGCAACGACGACCGAATAGTGCAGGTCACTTTAAATTTCAAGCTTTGAAAAACTTCGTCCTATTCATATGGCTGATGATCGTGGTTGTTCCCGCCTGGGCTCAATCCCGCAAGCTCGACATTTACCTGGTACGGCACGCCAAAGTTAATATCGACCGCCCCACAGTGATGGGCTCAAAGAAGGCTGCCGAGCTGGTGAAGGCCTACAATTCGGCTCCGATTTACGACTTCGACCCGGCACCGGTTCGCGGGCTGATTGAGGCTGAGCATCCGAAGGTTGTTACCAGCGCGCTCCCCCGGGCAATCGACACAGCCTGCCGCCTGTTTCCCGATGACAGCATTACCGGCTATTCCGTTTTCAACGAATACCAATTAGGCATTGTCCGAATCCCGCTCATTCCCATGCCCTACCCGGTCTGGACCGGTTTCTCCCGTTTGATGTGGCTCGTTCATCTCAACTCAGAAGCTGAAAGCCGCCCCGAAACGAAAGCACGACTTCAGGCAGCAACGAATTTATTGGAGGAACTGGCCCGGCAAAATTCGACAGTCGTGCTTGTTGGGCACGGTTACCTGATCTCAGAAATGCGGCGGGAATTGGCGAAGCGTGGCTGGCAGATTATCCGGAATGGCGGCAACAACAACCTGGCTGTTTCTCACCTGGAAAGAACAGAAGCCCCCAACTAGCGATATCTGAAATCAGGTCTTAACGTTAAATTTTTCTGAAGACCGATCAAAAAAAAGACCAATCAGTCTATTTCATCCGACCGAACGGTCTATTTTTGAATCATCATGAGTAAAGCAGAACGTACAAGGCAATTTATCATCGAAAAAGCAGCTCCCATTATCAACAGGAAGGGCATGGCCGGCGCTTCGCTGAGCGATATTATGGAGGCAACCGGATTGGCCAAAGGTTGCATCTACGGGAACTTCGAAAACAAAGATGAGATTTGCCTCGAAGCGTTCAATTACTTGTCTCAAAGCTATGTAAACAAGCTGAAGGAACATCTTCAGAATTTTACGGGCGCCAAAGCCAAATTACTGGCTTACCTGGATTACACCCTGGCCGGAAAACTCAGGGATGAAATGGGAGGCTGCCCGGTTATTAATTTTGGTGCTGAATCAGACGACACTCATCCTGCGATTCGGGAGCGGGTGAAGCAGGTCATCCAGTCCTCGCGCGAGGCCATCACAAACCTGCTGCGGGAAGGTGTTGAAAACGGCGAGTTTTCAGCCGGTTTGAACTGCGAATCCCAGGCCCTGAAATTTTACGTGATGCTGGAAGGTGCTGTCATTATCAGCCGCATTGAAAACAACAGAGAACAATTAGAACAGATCGTGAATCTGATTAAAACAGAAATTGAAACTTTTTAAATTTTTTTGCCACGAAACAGACCAATCGGTCTAAAAAAACAAACAGCAATGGAAAACAAATTATTCACACCACTCCAACTAGGCGATTACGAGTTGAAAAACAGACTCGTTATGGCACCGCTCACCCGCATGCGGGCAACAGCGGGCAGCCTGGCCCCACACGATTTAAACGTTGAATATTACCGTCAGCGTTCAAGCGCCGGACTAATTGTGACTGAAGCTTCCCAAATCTCGCCACTTGGCATGGGCTATCCGCTCACACCAGGTATTTACAGCGACGAACAGGTAGCAGGCTGGAAGAAAGTAACCGATGCCGTCCATGCTGAGGATGGCAAGACCTTTATCCAGCTTTGGCACGTGGGACGTGTATCGCACACATCACTGCACCCGGAAGCGGGTTTGCCGGTAGCACCATCTGCCGTTGCAGCACCAGGGATGACTTTGACGGCATCTTTCGAACAAGTTCCGTTTGAAACACCACGTGCTATCACTGTTGACGAAATTAAACAAACCATTCATGATTATCGCAAAGCAGCCGAGAATGCAAAAGCGGCCGGTTTCGATGGTGTTGAGTTGCACGCTGCCAATGGTTACCTATTGCACGAGTTTCTGCACGAAACCAGCAACCTGCGAACCGACGAGTACGGTGGTTCGATTGAAAACAAAGCCCGTATCGTGTTCGAAGTTCTCGACCAACTGGTTGACGTATTCGGAGCCGGCAAAGTTGGTATTCGCTTGTCACCATTCGCCTACCCTTATGGCGAGTACGATCCGAAATCGTATGAAGTGTACCAGTACCTGGTTGAAAAACTGAACAGTTACAAGCTGGCCTATTTGCACCTGATTCGCTACCGCCAGGGCGAGATTGAAAACGTAACAGCCAAAGAAGAAGCCCTTTGGAAATCGTACGACGGCACCATTATCGCTGCTGATGGTTTTACACCGGAAACAGCTGCGGAATATGTTGAAGCCGGTAAAGCGGATGCGATTGCATTTGGACGCCACTTTATTGCCAATCCGGATCTGCCGAAAAGAATCGAGCTGGCAGCAGAACTGAATGACTACGATCGGAATACTTTTTACGGCGGTGCCGAAAAAGGATACACCGATTACCCGTTCCTTGAAAAAACAAAAGCCTAAAAGGCTTTCATTACAAGCCATAGCATGAAAGGCCGCTCAGATTGAGTGGCCTTTTTTATTGCATTGCACTTTGAATGACTTCACATGATTCGTTGCTACTGCATCCTCTTCGATGTTGTCTTCAGCCCAAAAGCATCCCTTGTCTTTCACGATCTACTGATATTCGTTCTGAAGTTAAAACGGCGATTTCCGAAAACTACAACTCTTCTTCCGAAAACTATTACCCTGTCCCCCTGCTCCCAAGCTAACTTTGCAATATACAATTAACCGAAGGAAGAAATTGCAATGCAAAACGACCGGAGGAGTTTGAATAGCTAATAATTGAAAATAGAAATACAAAAAATTCAACATTTAAAAACATCATTATGAAAAAAGTTAGTGTATTATTATCGCTTGCAGCTCTGCTTGTATTATCTGCATTCACAACTGATAAACCTTCTGTTTGGACAAACGATCCTCCTCACTCGCAACTGTTCTTTACCGTAACCCACTTAGGTTTTAACGACGTAAGCGGAACTTTTGACGACATTAAAGTTGACGTAACCGCATCGAAACCCGATTTCAGCGATGCTGTATTTACGCTGAACGCTAAAGTAGCTTCAATTAATACACGTGTGGAAATGAGAAACAACCACCTGAAAAGTGCTGATTTCTTTGATGCTGAAAAGTATCCGGAACTTAGCTTTACAAGCACCAAAATTACTCCTGACGGTAAAGACAAATACAAATTAACAGGTAACCTGACCATTCACGGAGTTACAAAACCGATTACTGTTGATCTGGTTTACCGAGGACAAACAACAAATCCAATGTCGCAAAAGCTGACTACCGCTTTTCAAATTACAGGAACTCTTAACCGTTCTGATTTTGAAATCGGCGGAAAATTCCCGGAAGCGATCGTTAGCGACCTGGTACGGATCAGCGCAAGCGGAGAATTTGTACAGGCTGATAAAGAATAATCAGATTACTTGATAAATTCATAGCACCCCTATGAATCCACCAGAGTGCCGCAATTAATACTTGCGGCACTTTTGCTTTTTATCGATGACCGTTCGATTATATAACGCCGAGCTCCTGTATTATACAACCAAGAAACCTCATCCATCCTGCCCCGATTCAACCGGGTAAAACCATTGGGGCCAGCACTCTAAAGAAATAAAAAAAAGGATTGACCAAAGCTGTCAACCCCTTTTACTCGAGGTACCGAACGAATCCCTTTGCATTGTACCTATCCAACCGGACGTCACAGTCGTTCCTTGCCAACGATTAAAAATGCAAAATGCCAACGCAGGCAGGAAAAGCAACGGGTGAATCCGCTATCGCAATGAGATCTTTTAATAGCTATCAGAATCACCTCCCGCCACAGTGCAACAGATGTCGAAAAAAAATTCTAAAAAATTTCGCTAACAGAAATTAACAAAAGATATAATTCATCTTGCATAAAGACATATAAGACAAAAGCATCTTATAAGGTTTTATCACTTGTGATTACCCGATGCAATTATCATAACACAAACACGCATATTGTATAAATAACTGAAATACAACCACACAACCGGTAGGGTAAAACAAAAAGATATTGGTCTTATTAAAACAGTAAAAAAAGAAAACGATTATGACGAGTGCAACTACAAATCGCAGGATAGCGCAAACCATTTTGGTACTGATCCTGCCGGTTATATTTATTTTTTTTGTTTCTGTAGCATTGAGTTCGTGTAGCGGTAATAATGATGAAGTTGTTGCTGATGATTCGGATACATCTTCGGAAACGACGACAACGGATGATAGCAGTTCAGACTCGAGTACAAGCACAAGTACAGATTGTAGTTCAGCTACAACACAAGTGGCCAAGATTGTCTGCCTGGCTGAAGCATTTGAGGCTACGCTGACTACTTCGCAAATCAGCACGCTGGAATTAGATTTCACCAAGGCAAATGCCATTAAATGGTCGAATTTACCCGGTGGTGTCAGCATCAGAAATGGATTGGAATTCAGTACGCTAACCGACACACAGCTGACCGCTGCAAAAGCAGTTATTGCCGCAGCAGCCGGTACAACGGAAGACGAAGGTTACAGTGAGTTTTCTCAAATCAATGCAGCCGACGACGTGCTTGGAGAAAAAGCAGGAAGTACCTACTCATCGGGAGAATACATCATCGCCTTCCTGGGTACACCTAGTACAACGGGCACCTGGATGCTCCAATTTGGTGGCCACCACTACGCCCAAAACATCACCTACTCGGGCGGAGAAGTTGTTGGTTCCACTCCATCACACCAAGGTATTGAGCCAACATCATGGACATCAGGATCAACCACATATGACCCTCTGAATACTGAACACGAAGCGATGATTGCCATGCTGGCAGGACTTACAAGTTCGCAGTTGATCGAGGCAAAGTTATCAAGCAGTTTTAGTGATGTTGTGTTGGGACCAGGTAACGACGGTGAATTTCCTGCAACAAAACTGGGTATTCCTTGTAGCGAACTAACGACGGATCAAAAAGCCTTGGTTGTTGCAGCCATGAAACCCTGGACCGATGATGTGGATGATGAAACAGGAACAGCAGTTTTGGCCATGTATGAAGGCGAATTGGACGATACTTACGTTGCTTATTCCGGAAACATCAGTTTGACGAATCATGCGGACTACGTTAGAATTGACGGACCAAGTGTTTGGATTGAGTTTGTTTGCCAGTCAGGTGTTGTTTATTCAGCCATTCACTATCACTCGGTTTACAGAGATCATAGCAGCGACTACGGCGGATACTTTTCGTTTTAAATCGCTGGTAAATCTGAAATTCATTCCCAATCTGGTTAATGATGACAAAAAAACAATTCGTTAAATATATTGTAACTGCGTTGCTCCTTTTCACTGGATCGCTTCGCAGTTACAGTCACCCGATGCCCAATTCGTTGGTTCTTATTGACATGCATTCAAACGGAGTTGGGCTGGAATTACAGCTGCCCCTGGTTGAGCTAAAGTTGGCCGTCGGCGGACAAATCGATACAAATACTGATGACTGGGCTGAAAAATCAAAAACGGAATTAAAAGCCTACATTCTGAAGCATCTGCATCCCAGCGGACTGAACAACGAGGATTGGAACGTTGCCATTACAGACCTACAGGTTACGCCTCCAGCTCAGGGAGACCAAAATCAATATCAGGAACTCACTGTCCATTTATGGCTTCAACCTGCTTCAGAATCAGATGTGCGCTCGTTTATTTTGGATTACGATGTTATCATCAACCAGGTCGTAACTCACACGGCACTGGTCTCAATCCGGCAAGATTGGGAAGCTGGAATTTACCAGGATCAGCCGGTGCAAACCGGAACCATTGCGATGGACGTTGTGAATAATATCGTTCCACCGTTTAAAGTTGAAGCACAAAAAGGGAGCTGGTTCGAGGGCTTTAAAAGTATGCTCGTTCTCGGCATGCGCCACATACAGGAAGGGACAGACCACCTGTTGTTTTTGCTGGTATTGCTTTTGCCTGCCCCACTGCTTCCGGGAAGAAGAAGATGGCTGAATTTTGGAGGTGTAAAATATAGCCTGCAAAGTTTGCTGAAGGTTGTCACAGCGTTTACAATCGGACACTCCATCACCTTGTTGATTGGAGCTCTAGAGCTGGTAAAACTGCCAAGTCAGTTGATTGAAACTTTGATCGCATTTTCCATTTTGGTTTCTGCAATTCACGCAATACGACCAATTTTCCCCAAACAAGGTATCTTCATTGCCTTCGGGTTTGGTCTGATTCATGGCTTGGCATTTGCAAATACGCTGACTGGCCTCAAACTTAGCCCTGGCCAGATGGCGCTTAGTATTTTGGGATTCAACATGGGGATTGAAATCATGCAACTTTTTATCGTTCTGCTCATTGTTCCATGGCTTATTTTGATGAGCCGTACTTCCATCTACCGCGAATTTCGGGTATTTGGCGCTGTTTTGGGCGGAATTGCAGCCCTGTCGTGGATGATCGATCGGATGACGGAACAAACAAATCCACTCTCTGCGTATATTGAAAAAATTATCCTTTACGACCATTGGATAATCCTGTTCATAGCAGCTTTAGCCATTATCAGCACTATATTTCTTGGAAAACCCAAAGTTACAGAAACAAGAATCTATTAAGGCTGAGCCCCGAAACAAACAATACCTTCAACCATGAAAAAGCAAGAGGGTATGACTCTCAGGCATACCCTCTTGCTATATGTAAAAAATCTCCTATTTCGTTTTATCCGGTGCTTCCGGAATGGCCGGTAACGGCTTGTATTCCGTTTTCACTTTTTCTTTAATCAGCTCAATGGCTTTGTTCAGCTGGGCATCGTTGCCCATGTATTCCTGATACGGGTCGTTATCCAAAACAATGTTCGGATCAACACCGTGCCCTTCAATGATCCATTTGCTTTCTTCCGAAGAATACGAAGCAAACTCAGGTTTGCGTAAATCAGCGCCATCCATAAACGGCAACGAGCCGCTGATACCGACAACACCTCCCCAGCTGCGGGTTCCGATAACCGTACCCAAGTTGTAATGTTTGAAACCATATGGGAACAAGTCACCGTCGGAAGCTGAATATTTATCAATCAGCAACACTTTCGGCCCCATCATCATTTTGGTTGGCACCGAAGTCGGGTGTTTGTAATTGCGACGTGTATTGGAACGCTGAACCTCGCGTTGCAGACGCTCCAAAATCATGGGCGACACATTACCACCACCATTTCCACGGTCGTCGATAATCAAGCCTTTTTTATTCAGCTGCGGATAGAATAAACGGGCAAACATGTTCAATCCATCAGGGCCCATATCGGGAATATGAATGTAGCCCACCTCGCCGTTGGTTGCTTTGTTTACTTTTTCAATGTTGGTTTGAATCCAGTTGTAATAGTACAATTCCGATTCGTCGGCAATTGGTTTCACCAACACCTGGCGGGCTCCATCTTCGCTTGCTTTGCTGTTCAAGCTCAACTCAACTTCTTTTCCGGCCAGGCCAACCAGCATTGAGTATACATCATTTGTGGTGGTTGTACTGATTCCGTTTACCGCCACAATGTAGTCACCCGCTTTGGCGTCAACACCAACTTCGGTCAGCGGCGAGCGCAGTTTTTCGTCCCAGTTGGCACCTTTCAGAATCTCGTCAATTTTGAAATAGCCCGACTTATCGGCACTGATTTTGGCTCCGAGCAAACCGGTTTTGATGCGCTTCGGCTCGGGACGTTCTCCACTCAACACGTAAGCGTGACCAACGTTCAGTTCGCCAATCAATTCACCAATCAGGTAAGTCAGGTCATCGCGATGACGCACGTAAGGAACCAGCACCGCATATTTGTCGTGCATGGCTTTCCAATCCAGCCCGTGCATATTCGACACGTAAAAGAAGTCGCGCATCTGGCGCCAGCTTTCATCGTAAATCTGTTTCCATTCTTTCTGGTAATCCACCCAAACATCCATGTTCGAGGTGTCCACCGTTTTATCAACTTTGACAGGCCCAACCGGCAACGAAATAATGGCATATTTACCTTTCTCGCGTACGATCATCTTCTTGTTATTAGACGTGATGCCATAGGTAAATTTGCCCAAATCGGTTTCTTTCTTGTCTTTCAGATCGTAAAGTTTGGTGGTAACTCCATGGTCGTATTGCGAATAGTACACGTTATCGCCAACCAGGTTGACATTGTAATAGTTTGATGCTTTAATCGGCAGCGACAGAATGCGCTCCTGGATACCGTCGAAGTCGATTTTTACGCTCTTATCATCCGATTTTTCCTCTTTACTGTCGTCCTTTTTCGCGTCCGACTTCTCCTCCTCTACTTTCACCGTGTCGTTCTCCAGGGCGAAAGGAGAAGGGGTATCTTTCGACAAAATAGCCAGGTAAACACGGGCCATGTCCGAGTAGGAATGGTCCCATTCTGTAGAACTGTAAGTTGGGTTGAAGTCGCGCTCCGATACAAAAACAATGTATTTGCCATCGGCCGAGAAGCGCGGCGAACCGCTGTCGTACCAGTTATCAGTCACGTCTTTAATCTCTTTCGAGTCGAGGTTGTAAACCGAAATCTTCGAAAAATCGTTGTCCGTCGGGTTGCTGAAAACAATCCATTTACTGTCGGGCGACCAATTATAAGCGCGAACCTGCCCCCACTCCGAATCAATCACATCCGTCACTTTCTTCGTTTCCACATCGACATAACGCAAGCGCAGTTTCCGGTCCGACCACATAATTTTCTTGCTGTCGGGCGACCAATCGATGCTGAACTTATAGGTATCCGCACCGCTTGTCAGCTGAATCGCTTTGGCGCCAATTTTCGCTTCTTTCATGTAAAGCTCAAATTCGCCGCTTTCGTCCGACAGGTAAGCCACATATTTTCCATCGGGCGACCAGGTTGCTTCGCGCTCATGCACTCCGGGCGTTTGCGTCAGGTTCAGAGTCAAGCCTTTTTCTGCCGGAACACTGAATACATCGCCACGGGCACTGAACAACAATCGCTCGGCGTCCGGCGACGCATCAGCATTGAAGATCTGCTTCGACGCATCTTTCCATTCGTTCCGGGCATAAATAAAATCGTTGTCAATGTAAACCGGAACTTTCACGGGCGTTTTGTCTTTCACGCTCATTTTGTAGATGTAGCCACCATTTTCGAACACGATTTGGTCGCCACCAATCGACGGGAACTTCACATCATAGGTATCAAAATTGGTTACCTTTTCCGTTGTTCCCGTTTTCGTGTTGTACACAAAAATATTCATCGTCCGATCACGATCCGAAAGGAAGAAGATCTCGTCGCCCGCCCACATCGGGAAAATATCCTGTGCGTCGTTATTGGTAATATTTTTAACTTCTTTCGTTTTGAAATCGAAGATCCACACATCATCGGCCATACCGCCTTTATAGTATTTCCAGGTACGGAATTCGCGGAAAACACGGTTGAATGCCAACTTCGACCCGTCGGGTGAATAGCTGCAGAAGCCACCTTCAGCCAAAGGCAATTCCTCCGAAAGTCCGCCCTCGGTTGAAACTTTAAACAGCTGCCCTTTGAATGAGTTAAAACTTTGCTTGCGCGAACGGTAAATGATTTCTTTACCATTGGGCGACCACCCCATCACAATGTTGTTTGGCCCCATGCGGTCCGAAACCAGGTCGCGCCCCAAAGTTGCGGTGTACGTCAATCGCTTGGGCGAGCCGCCTTCAGCTGGCATCGTAAAAACTTCGGTATTGCCGTCGTACTGTCCGGTAAAAGCAATTGTTTTCCCATCGGGCGAGATTTTGGCAAACATCTCGTAGCCAATATCCGAGGTCAGTTTGCGTGCTTTTCCGCCATCTGCCGGAACCGAATACAGGTCGCCTGCATACGAAAACACAATCTCGTTTCCCATTATGGCCGGAAAACGCAACAGACGTGCTTCCTGATCGGCTGCGCGCGTTGTACCGCACCAGGCCAGCAAGACCGTCATAAAAACTAAACACTGTTTGATCATAGGAATTTATTTAGCGATTAATAGAAATTCAACAGAAAGGTTGACGCTAATAGGTAGCGAAAAGCCTTAGAAATTACAGTTAAATAGTCGCGAAATCACATTAAATGAATGCAAAGAATCAACCCGAACAAATTAAAGAAGTGATTTGTTGGTCTGGTTTTTGCAATTTTGCACTGAAATCAAATTTCAGAAGTTAACACGAAACAAAAATAGACAATGATTGAATTTTGGCTGATCAGACATGGAGAGACCGTTGAGAACGCAGCAGGCATTTGCCAGGGACAAACCCCGGGAACCCTCAACGAGGATGGGATAGCACAGGCCAAAGCTTTAGGCGAGTACCTGAAAGAGGAAGAATTCGACTTCTACTATTCAAGCGATTTGCTTCGCACCATGAAGACAACGCAAGAAGTCACTAAATATCATCCCGAAAAGGAAATCATCCCGGAGCCACTTTTGCGCGAACGCTATTTGGCTGCCTGGCAAGGAAAACCTTTCCCGAAAAACTGGAAAGAACTGGATCTGCCCGAAGGCGCTGAAACAGCGGAGGATTTGATTGCCCGGGCCGAAGCATTCATCCAGCTAATTAAAGAAAAACACGACGGCAAAAAAGTTTTTGCCATGAGTCACGGAGGATTGATTCGTGCATTTTGGACCGTACTTCACGGCTTCGATCACGACTCGTATTACCACTGGGATGCGCCCAAAAATACCAGCATCAGCCGTTTTGAATTGAACGACGACGGTTCGGTGAAAGTAGTCGCCCGCAACCTGGCCGAGCATTTGGAAACTGTTCAACTGGAAGTGAAAGACAAAAGCCAAAACGGCTGGCAACTTTAAAAGATATTTTCAAATGAATTGTACAGAGGGTTTCACTCCAAGTGAAGCCCTCTGTCTTTTTAACATCGCCCACAAAAAAAGAGGCTGTCCAAAAAGTCGATACGAAGAAATTCAGACTTACAAATTGAAAGCTCTAGCTGATTTACCCCTCCAAACCTCCCCTAAAGGGGCGGCTTAAAGTCCCCTTCAGGGGATTTAGGGGTTATGTAGCCTGAACGGACTTACAATTTGATAGCTTTGAAAAAACTATTCAGACTTTTGGGACAGCCTCCTCAATTATTTTCAGTCACTTTTGTAATTCTGCAAGCGCTCCCGATACCTATTTGTCAACCATAAACGATTCAAACCATTTCAACCCTTAAACCCGCACCTCATGAAGCATTTGAATTACCTGATGACTTTTGTGTTGATTGTCTGCGCTGCGACCGGAATGGCGCAAAGCACCGAAGGATTTGACCAACACAAAGCGTTTAGTCCGAACCTGATGACTGCACCGGAATCGCCTTACCGGAGTGCCAGCGGAATTCCCGCAGCCAATTACTGGCAAAACAAGGCCGATTACCAAATTCAAGCAGAGCTGGACACGGTTGCCAACGCCATTACAGCCAAAGTGACGTTGACTTACACAAACAATAGCCCGGACGACCTGTCGTATCTGTGGCTCGAACTGGGCCAAAACCTGTTTCAGCAAGGTTCAATCGGAAGCTTCAGTCAAGGCGCTAAAACCGATGCCGGTGGTTTTCAATTTCAATCGGTGAAAATCGCAGACAAGAATGCCGACTACAATATCAACGACACCCGGATGCAAATCCGGTTGACTCAGCCAATCGCGGCCAAAGGCGGCAATGTTCAGGTCGTTTTTAACTACAGCTTTAAAATCAGCCCGACTCAATTCAGAACCGGTCTGGTGGAAACCCAAAACGGTAAGATTTACGACGTGGCGCAATGGTACCCGCGCATGTGCGTTTACGACGACATTCGCGGCTGGAACACGCTGCCCTACCAAGGCTCGGGTGAATTCTACTGCGAGTACGGCAACTTTCAATATGAAATCACTTTGCCGGCTGACCTGATTGTTGTTGGGTCGGGTGAAATGACCAACCCGGAAGAAGTGCTGACCCGCAAACAGCTTTCGCGCTTGAAGAAAGCTGCAGCCAGTGACGAAACACAGTTTATCATTACTCCGGAGGAAGTTGGCACCAAAGCAGCACGCCCCCAAAGTGAAGGCACAATGACCTGGAAATTCAGCATGACCAACAGCCGCGATGTGGCCTGGGCTGCATCGAAAGCCTACGTTTGGGACGCTGCCAAGGTAAACCTGCCGGAAGGAAAAACAGCGCTGGCCATGTCGGTTTACCCTGTTGAGAGCGTTGGCGATTCGGCCTGGACCCGCTCCACCGAATACCTGAAACATTCCATCGAGCATTTCTCTGCACGTTGGTTCCCCTACCCTTACCCGGTTGCCATTAACATTGCCGGCCCGGTGGGAGGCATGGAATACCCCGGCTTGTGCTTTTGCAGCTGGAAATTCAGCACGCCAAAGGTGACTTATTTTGTAACGGCTCACGAAATCGGGCACAACTGGTTCCCGATGATTGTCGGTTCCAACGAACGCCGCTACGCCTTTATCGACGAAGGTTTCAACACGTTCATCGACATTTATGCCCAAGAGGATTTTAACAACGGAGAGTTCGCCCCGAAACGCGACGGCGAGTATGACCCCGAAGCCAAAAATCCATCACGCGACCTGGTGCCATATATGACCAGCCCTGAGGCCGAAGCCATAATTAACCTGGCGGACGTTCTTCAGCAAAAATACGGACATACGCTCAGCTATTACAAGTCGGCGCATGGCTTGGTGATGGCCCGCGAGTACATCCTTGGCGCCGATCGTTTTGACTACGCTTTCCGCGAGTTCATCCGCCATTGGGCCTTTAAACACCCGGCACCAAACGACTTTTTCCGCGCGATGAATAACGCCACAGGTGAAGATCTGAACTGGTACTGGAACGCATGGTACTACCAAACATGGACGCTCGACCAAGCTGTGACTGCCGTTAGCTATGTGGAAAATGAACCCACGAAAGGATCGCAAATCACACTGGAAAACCTGCAACAAATGGTGATGCCGGTGAAACTAAAAATCAAGGAAGAAAACGGAAAGGAAACGATCGTGAAACTGCCGGTTGAAATCTGGCAGCGCGGCGGCAAATACACCTACAATTTTGCCTCAACCAGCCGAATTATTTCGGTTGATGTTGATCCGGAGATGGAATTGCCCGATGTTGACGACAGCAACAACCACTGGAAAGCTGCCGATCATTCGATTAGCCGAAAATAAAATACCAGATAATATTCTTTACCGAGGGTTTCACTCCAAGTGAAGCCCTCGGTCTTTTTTACCGGGCTTGAATCTCAGATACCAAAACCGGGCTTAGCCGCAAACTATTTCTCTCAATCCCGGTCGTCTCAAAAACAGCCGTGAAATTCGCAGCCCTACCTTCAAAATAGCGATCGGCAAAAGCCTGAAGTGAATCCTTGTTCGTGAAGTATTCAACTGTGGCTTTCACCCCAATATCGTGATCAGAAAAAAAGACAAAACGGGCATTGTTCTTGCCACCATCCATCCGACTGACAATCGCATATTCGGACACTAAACCCTCGGTAGATAAATTAAAATCTTTGGCCGCCTGCTGCGCAGCTCCCGCAAAATGAAGTTGGTTATTTTCAATCTTAAACTGTGGATTTCCCTCGTTAAACAAGCGGATAAACTTATTGTCATTTTTAATTGGCCCGACATAAATGGCATTCCCCAAAACGATATCGGAATAACTTGTACGGGTTGAAAAGCGAATCGCGAAATCGGCTTTGTTTCGCTGGAAAAGCTCCCCCAGCTCTTTTGCCGAAAAAGCGGCCATCTCTGTTGTATAGTAGTAATTGGCCGGCGTCACTTTGTTTTTCAACTCCGGATGGGCCTCCAGAAAAGTGTACAAATCGTCGAGGCTATTGATGCCGTAATCACGAAACCAGCCGTGATGCCCGGTTCCAACCTCTCCCATCAATCCGTACGAGTCGCCAATAATCAGGTTTGTCGCAGCCCCGTTTTTGAAGAAGTCTTTCCAGAATTTTGGGGCAGGATTGGGGCGGGTCTGCCAAAAGAAAATTCCCCACGAAAGAACCAGCGCTGCAATCAGGAAAACAGCCACGCGACGCCCGAAAGCCTGCGTTTCACTTTTGGGTGCTTTCGCCGGGATAAAATCAACCCGGTACTGTCCTTTCTCGATAACAATTCGCCACTCATCTTCCTTGCCTTCGCCGCTGTAATAGTTATCCAGCTTCTTTCGCAGGTTGTAGATGTTTACCCGAATCCGGGCATTACCGCTTTCCGAGTCAAATTTGTCCCCCAGCAAATCAACGCCGATGGTCATCTCCTTCAAATCGGTTCCGGCAATGGTTGCACTCACCAAATATTCGAGCAAAACGCTACTCGTTGGCGACTTCGAGAATGTTGATTGCGCCAAAACATGAGCCAGGATTTCTTTCTTTTGATTTGCGTCCAAATTAGTCAGGTGTTACGTTCAATTATCGTTAAGAATCATTATATCTGCAAATTAACCATCGACATTAACGGTTACAACTACCGTTAAACGGATGTTAAATCTCCAAATCTGCACTAAATTTAATTGCTTTAATGATCATTCTGAAATCCCGGAGAAGAATTCACACGAAACCGGGAGCAACAAACCGCATTTTAACTAATTAAACGAGTCAATAAAATGAAAACAACTTCCCTACTGATTCTCTTACTTTTTTGCCTTGGCCTGCAAGCGCAACCAAACTTTATCACCAATGTCGACCACCGAACAAATACCAGTTTAGGTGGAAAATGGAAATACATTATCGACCAATACAGCACGGGGGCGATCGGTTTTTCGCCATTGTACGAAAACAAAAGCCCAAAAGACAAAACCGACCGCGTGGAATACAGTTTCGACGACGCTCAAAGCCTTTGGGTGCCGGGATCGTGGAACTCTCAAAAAGACGAGCTCTACTACTATGAAGGCAGCATGTGGTTTCGCAAGACGTTCGATTATCAACCCAAATTGAAAAACTCGCGCGTGTTCATTTATGTTGGAGCAGCCAACTATAAAACCCAATATTCCTTCAACGGGAAAAAGCTGGGCGAGCACGAGGGCGGATTTACACCGTTCAGTTTTGAAGTAACCGACCTGATCCGCGAGAAAGACAATTTCGTGATTTTGGGCGTAAACAACCGCCGCGAACCCGACTACATTCCCGGCATGGTAACCGACTGGTACAACCACGGCGGCATTACCCGCGATGTGAAATTGATTGAAGTTCCGCAAACCTTTATCGACGATTTTACGGTTAGCTTGAATAAAGAAAGCCTGACTGCCAAAGAAAAGGCGATTGACGGGAATGTTGTCCTGAATGGGAAAGACTTCCCTGCAGATGCAACCGTCACCATTCCGGAACTGGGCATTAGCCAGACTGTAAAAATTGATGCGGAAGGAGAAGGAACATTCAGCCTGAAAACCAAAAAACTGGAACTTTGGAGTCCTGAAAATCCAAAGCTTTACACGATCAATATTTCGGCTGGTGAAGATCAATTGACTGACGAAGTTGGGTTCCGCACCATCGAAACAAAAGGCAAACAAATTTTATTGAACGGCCAGCCAATCTTCCTGCGTGGCATCTCCATCCACGATGAAAACCCGATTCGCCGGGATCGTGCAAATTCGGTGGATGATGCCAAATTGCTTCTGGGTTGGGCGAAAGAGTTGGGCTGTAATTTTGCCCGTCTGGCGCATTATCCGCACCAGGAAAACATGGTGCGCCAAGCCGACAAAATGGGCATCCTGCTTTGGGAAGAATTGCCGCTGTACTGGGGCATTGACTGGAAAAGCGACCAAGTTCTTGAAAATGCCAAACGTCAATATGCCGAAATCATCCACCGGGATAAAAACCGCGCAGCTACAATTATTTGGAGTATTGCGAACGAAACGAGCCCCGGCACTGACAGAAACAGATTCCTGGGAGCAGTGGCTGACTACGTGCGCGAGCTGGATTCGACCCGATTGCTGAGCGCTGCCTGCAAAAAAGACCTGGCAGTTGACGGCCATCCCGACAATGACTACCTGGTGAGCGACCCAATTGCAGAAAAGCTGGATGTCGTCAGTTTTAACGAATATATTGGCTGGTATGGTGGCGCGCCGGAAGAAAGCCGCAAAAAAACCTTCATTATTGCCTACGACAAACCAGTTATCATCAGCGAATTTGGCGGTGGCGCTATCCAGGGATTCCATGGCGACTCGACCACACGTTGGAGCGAAGAATACCAGGAATACATGTACAAGGAAAACATCGCCATGTTTGAGCGTGTACCGGGACTTTCGGGAATGACTCCCTGGATATTGGTCGATTTTCAATCGCCGCTGCGACAATTACCCAATGTGCAGGATGGGTGGAACCGCAAGGGATTGGTATCGGAAACAGGGCAAAAGAAGAAAGCTTTCTACGTTTTGCAGGAATACTATAAGACCAAACAAACAGCAGCACGTAAATAATTCACACCTAACGGAAACAGAAAACGAAAAAGGGATGAAACACGCTTGTTTCATCCCTTTGTAACTAACTAAACTAAACTACTACTACACAATCCTCCATGAAGGACTGTTTATTTTTATCGGATTAATATCCGGGGTTTTGCCATGCTTCTTTTTGAGCTTCGGTCAAGTTTGAACCATCATCATTCAACAAACCATCGATGAATGTTTGTGGTATTGGACGAAGCTCATGCTTACCCGCCGTGATGTTCGGCGCAGCTTCCGCGTTGAATGCTTTAGCGCGTGTAATCAGAGTTCCTGTTCTGGACAAGGTTTCCCAACGCTGCCATTCACCTAACAATTCACGGCTACGTTCGTCCAAAATAAAGTTCAGTGCACGCTCGTAATCACTTGATGCGCCAATTGCAGTCATAATTGCTTCATCTTCGTCCGGCAAAACAGAAGGGAAACTAGTCAGTTCCAAACTTGAAGCTTCAGTTGTAACTTCCAAATCCGGGTTCGACAGGTAATATGTGTTCATATTCAGGTTTGAATAGATGTACTTCTCTGCAGAACTTCCTGTGTTCAATGAGTTGTTTTCAAAAGCTTGAGATCCATCGCTGTAATACGAACGGTTTTCACCTGATTTCCATTCAGCACGAGCACGAACAACGTTTATGTCAGCCATTGCACTTGAATAGTTTCCAAGACGTACATAGCATTCTGCACGAACTAAGAAAGTTTCAGCCAAACGAGCCATTGTTACATCTCGGTGAGCATCGCCTTTTTCTGCCGTACGAGATCCATCGTCTGTCTTGTTGATACCTGCAAAGAAGTTACAGATCGGCTGGCTTGTAAAACTAGATGCTACATATTCGCCGTTTTGATACAGAACCAATGAGTTTGGTACCCATTGTCCAGTTTCAGCAGTCAATGAACCTGAAGTTTCAGTTTGACGAGAGCCTACGGTCCATTCCGGCAAACGACCAGCGTCATCAGTCCAGTTTGGCGCTTGTTTAGATGCACCGAATGTGTAACTATCGTAAGTGTGATCGTCTTTTGTATTCAAAATCATTACGATACCGGGATCACCAGCCTCAATACCGGCAGTAGCATCAGCAACGTTGTTAACACCATAGACGGTTTTGAAGGTTTTCCACATACGAGCGTCATTTACGTGGTCGTATACTTCGTAAGAATACTCGGTAGGACGACAACGTTGGAAGTCCATACCACCGATCCAAACACCACGTTTCACCCAACTTCCGGAGAAGTTTGAAAACTGGGGAGTGAAATAGTTGTAAGTACGGTTTCCAAAACGGCCTGATGTTGATGAATCGGCGTTGTGTCCGGCAGCCATCAAAATTTCATCCAATTGTTCAATATCGCAATCTACGCCAGTCCAGTTGGCATATAGATCGCTGTAATTATCAGTCAGTTTACCGCCACGAGCAGTAATGGCATAAGAACAAGCATCAATTGCTTCTTCCAAGTCTGATTGCTTATATGAACTATTCCAGTCATCGCACCGTTCCGAAGCACGGAACAACAATGCTTTGGCCAGGAAGTGAGCGGCAGTAGCTTTTGTCCAGGTGATCCCTTTTCCATAAGTATAAACTTCACCTTCGAAATAGTCATAAGCATTACGCAAATCCGAGATCACCTGAGCCCAACATTCTTCTTCTGTTGAACGCGTAAAGTTACGAACAACCCCCGATGCCGGTTCTGTTTGCAGAACAACACCGCCATACTGTGCTGTCAAGCGATAATAGTTGTAACCACGCAGAAAATAAGCGTGAGCTAAACAACGATTCCGAACATCTTCATCATCAATTTTATCGGCATTCGCGATAATTGTGTTACAGGATGCAATACCGTAGTACATTTCGTTCCAAAGAGCATTAGGTGATGTTGCGTTACCATTGGCTGCCCCTGTTGATGTAGTTGCACCAATCGGTCCCAAACGACTATCATAAGTGTTCCACATTTCGTTGGTCAGGTCATTCGCATTGGTAAATTCATCAGTTCCGTAGAGCGTAATACCGTAAGCCCATTCATACCCAAAATGCCATCGAATGTTTCCGTAAAGCGAAACAGTCAATGCTTCAAGCCCTTCAGCAGTTTCAAAATACTCGGTAGAATATTTTGTCGTTAATTCTTCGTCCAGAAAATCCTTTGAACATGAGCCCATTGATAAAGCCACGACTGCCAAAAGACCAATTCCTATATTTTTTATCTTATTCATTTGTACTTCCTTTAATTGTTATAACTCCCAATTCCATTATAATCCGACTTCGAGACCGAAAACAAAGCTACGGTTGTAGTAAGTGTGGCTTACGTCAAAATCGTACCAATCAACCGATGAATAAATGCTACCCGGATTAACGGCTTGTCCGTAAACTTTTATGTTTCCTACTCCAATTTTCGAACAAATCGCTTTCGGGAAGTTATACCCTAACGAAATATTACGAATTTTAACGAATGCTGCATTTTTGTATCCAAGCAGACTTGAAAAATCATCTCCTGAACCGGATGTAGCCTGTCCCAAAATAGGCTTTTGGAATTCAGCATCTGTATTGTCCGGAGTCCAGTAGTCAACCTTTGTTTGGTTAGCGTGAGCAGTTAAAGATTGTCCTCCCAACGATTTCATATAACCCATTCTAGAGTACATCGTAATTCCCAATTCCAATCCTTTAAAACTGAACGTGTTATTCCACCCCATTGTCCAACGAGGAGTTGTATTTCCCAAAATAACAAGATCGTTGTCATCCATCAAATAATCACCATTTTGATCTTTTGGACGAACATTACCTGGCGTAAAATCGTATCCATTGTCGTTCCACAAAGCCATTTCAGCCAAGTCTTCTTCTGTGTTTTGCCAGATTCCGCTGTTGTCATATCCGTAGTAAACGCCAATTGATTCGCCAATGAACCAGGAGTTGTCCACCATGTCATTCTTTCCGTAAGCCAGTTCTTCAATTTCATCTTTTTGCCATGCGACGTTGAAATTGGAATCCCAAGTAAATCCACTCTGTGTTTCAACTGGAATGAAGCTCAACGTCAATTCAACCCCACGGTTATTTGTTTTACCCACGTTAGCATAGGTTGAAGAGTAACCTGTTAATGTTGGGATAGTCATTTCCATTAACAAATCACTTGTGTAAGAGCGATAAGCATCCAAGCTACCACTAATACGGCCATTAAATACGCTGAAGTCAACACCCAGGTTGTACTGTGTTGTTTTCTCCCAACCGAGATCAGAGTTTGCCATTGCCGTTCCTGACTTTGTATAGTAAGGCTCGTTGGTCGTATAACCTAATACGTTGTCCATACCATTGAAAGGAAGGTAAATCGCGGTGATATCTCCTTTCGTTGCATAAGCATCAACAGCTGAGTTACCTGTTGTTCCAAATCCTAAGCGTAGTTTCAAGTTATCCAACCAAGAAATATCTTTCATAAAATCTTCCTGAATAATACGCCATGCCAAGGCTGCTGACGGGAAAAAGTCCCACTTGTGTCCTTCTGCTAACTGCGAGGCACCATCCCAGCGACCGGAAACGGTCAACAGATAACGTTCATCGAAACCATAGTTCAAACGCACCATATATGAAGTCAACTGGCGTTCGGTCAATCCCGAAGACATTGATGCACTATAGTCTGAATTCGTAACATCAATTGATCCCATTGCATTCCATAAATATGAAGGTTTCGCAATGTTATAGGCACTCATTGATGAATTCTCAATATTCCATGAGGAAGCTGTTTGCAACAACGTAGCTCCAACTTTATGAATATCGTTAAAAGTTCGGTCAAAATTCACCATGTTATCCAAAGTCCACGAGAAATCACGACGGTTTTGCAAACGGGCATAACTTGTTCCATCACTACCATCTGAGTTTAACCGACGAACAGAAGATCCGTCGATATATGAACCTTCACGCCAGTGGCGGAAATCGGGACCGAAGTTGATTTTGTATGTTAAGCCTTCTGCTGGCTTCCACATTTTACCAAAGTCGAATGTAGCTGAGAAGTTACCCAGTGCACGCAAGGTTTGTGAACGTTGTGTACTTTTTGTCCACTCATCGATGATGTTATACATTCCGTTTTCACCCCCTGGGTTAATAACCATGTTGCCATCTTCATCATAAGGAACTGCAAAGTTATAAATTGCCTTTGCAGCGCCGTAAATCGCGTCCGGAACAGAAGAACTTGTACCTCCTAAAGTAGACATACCATAGTCCTGATCACTCCATGATACATTCATCGACGCATTCATATCAAACCAGTCAACCGGTTTCACATTTGTGCTCAATTTAGCTGTATAACGTTCGTACCACTGTCCTTTTTGAGTACCTTCATTTTTCAAATAACCAAATGATCCGTAAGCACGCATTTTTTCGGAACCGCCACTTGCACTCACTGTGTGCTCTTGTGTTACGCCCGTTTGAGTTACATAATCAGTCCAGTCAGTATTGGTCACTTTTGACGGATCCCAAACACCGCTGGCCCAACCCTTCGCAACGTTATTCCAGGAAGTATTATCATCCAAACCGTTTTCGAAAAGATCGTAGTCGTTTTCATAAGTTGGACTATAAGGACTAGCATATGTATCGGGATCTAAGTTGTAAGCAGCCCAGCGACGGAAGTTAATAAACTCAGAAGCGCTCATTGAAGGCGCACGGTCTACAATGTTGGAGAGGGTAACTGTACCTGAGTAATTCAGGCTGAACTGCCCAGCTTTACCTTGCTTCGTGGTAACAATGATAACACCATTCGCACCACGTGAACCATAGATCGCTGTGGCTGAAGCATCTTTCAATACATCAATCGACTCAATATCACGCGGGTTCAATGTTTCAATTGCTGAAGCAGACATCAAAGGCACACCATCAACAACATACAAAGGTGAATTACTGGCAGACAATGAACGGTTACCACGAATACGAATAGAACCGACAGTACCAGGACGTTCATTTGAAGTAATATCAACACCAGCTGCTTTACCTTGCAATGCTTCAAGTGCGTTATTTACCGGGCGGGCAGTCAGCTCGTCGGCCGATACGCTTACCATTGCACCGGTTACATCACTTTTCTTTTGAACACCGTAGCCGATTGCAACAACCTCTTCAATACCTATTGTTTCTTCTTCCAGAACAACATTGATTACTGATTTAGTAGCCGGAACTTCTGACAATTGCATACCAACAAACGAGAACACCAAAATATCGGTGCTTTTCGCTTCAATGGTATATTTTCCGTCAAAATCGGTGATCGTACCAGTTGTCGTTCCTTTTACCAAGACTGTTACCCCAGGAAGCGGACCACCACCAGCATCGGTAACAACACCGGTAATTTTTCCTTGCTGACTTTCTCCGACAACATTTTCGGCGTCCGGAGTAATGATAATCTGACGATCGATCACAGTGTATTTTACCGCTTCTCCCTTGAATATTTCATTCAGAACCGACTCGATAGTCTCATTTTCAGCATCAATATCGATAACTTTGTCTACGTTAACTAAATCGTTGTTATAAAGGAAAAGATAGTTTGTGCTATTCTCTATCCCTTTCAACGCTTCCTTGATTGTAGTTTTTCTCAAGTTTAGGGAAATCTTTGTGTTTTGTGAGTAGCTGCCTGAAGCAATACTGCTAAAAACCGCCAAGCATAAGAAAAAAACGGTTAGTTTCATCATAATTAATACTCTTAGAAAGGCTTTCCCAAAGTCGGAGCCCTTCATCATTTCATTTTTTTTCATAGATTTGAATAGTATTCGTTAATACAAATTGAAATTGCCTGAATTAGCCGTTCAGGTGAAAAATTAGCAGGGAAGTACGCCAATACTTTCCTGTTTCTTTTAACGGTGTTTTTACATAAGCCCTGTTTTTCTATTTAGTTTTATCGTTTTCATTGGTATAAAACAATCCTGCGTCGCTGATCACGGGAGCCGCCAAACTCTTTGGGATCAACAAAACGGTATTTAAATGATGTCGAAATACTGAGATACTTTAATATTTGATCTAAAGATTCATCGTTAAAGGTTGCCGTAAAGTGGTATCCGAGCAAAACCTCGCCCTTCACTTCAATATCGACATTGTACCAGTTCTCCAACAGACCTACCATTTCTTCCATCGTATCGTCCTGAAAAACAATCTTTCCGTCTTTCCATGCCGTATAGCGGCCAATCTGTTTTGTTTGAGACTGATATATTTTATTTGCTTCTATGTCGTAATCGGCAACTTCAGATGGTTTCAGGTGCAACAGTTCGTTTGTTTGATTTTTACTCTCTTTTATCACGCTTACACTACCTTCAACAAGAGCTACCGTTACGCGTTTCATGTTTTCGTAGGCATTCACATTAAAGCTTGTTCCCAAAACCTTCACGCCAAGGTCGCGGGTATGCACAATAAACGGTTGTTGCGCATTGTGGTGTACTTCGAAATAGCCTTCACCGACCAGCTCGACATCGCGTGTATTTTGACTGGTAAATGTGTTCGGGAATTTGAGTTTACTGCCGGAGTTTAGCCACACCTGTGTTCCGTCTTCCAGCGAAATTTTTGTTTGGGTGCCGTACGCCGCTTTCACTTCCTGGTAAACCACATTGGTTGCTACAACTTCTTTAACAGGTTCCTGACGGAAATAATTAATGGTAACCGAAAATATCAACGAAAGCAGGATGACGGCAGCTGCCTGCATCCACCACTGAAGTTTAAATGATTTGGATTTCCGGAATTGCGGGATTCTCTTTTTTGTTGTAGTAAGTGCTTTCTCCAGATTAATTTTATCGGAATATTGAAGCGCCTCCGATTTGTTCCAAAGTGCCTTGTACCGTTTCCATTCGGCAAAGTTATCGTCTGAAGCAGCAATCCAATCAGCAATGCGCTTTTCTTCCTCTGAAGAAGCCTGACCGGCAAACGATTTAATCAGGATAGGTTCAATTTCGTCGTTTTTCACTTTGGCTTAATTTTACCAATAGACGAAATAGTCAGCGATGCACCCTACATCATTTGTTATTTTTTTCTAAAATTTCTTAAACTTGGAAATTATCAGGTTAAAAATAGCAGTAAAAGAGGAAGATAGTCTTTCAATTCACCTCGAAGAATTTTTAAGGAACGGCTCATCAATGCCTCAACACCTTTTACGGAGATGCCCATTTTCTGAGAAATTTCGCCATAGGTTAGGCCTTCAAAACGGCTATACTCGAAAGCTACGCGGCAACGTTCGGGAAGCATCGATAGCGCTTCAACTAGTTTCTCTTCAAATTCGTGTGACAACAAAACTGCGTCTGAAGAATCAGTCATTCCAACATCTTCACCCACCGACTCAACCACCAGTTCCCGCTTAAATTTCCGAACATGATCGATGGAGCGATTTCGAACCATAAAAGAAAGATAGCCTGAGAGATTCGCAATTTTTGTCGCATCTTTCCGATTCTCCCACATCTTCACAAAACATTCCTGAACGATATTTTGCGCGTGATCCAAATCGTGAACATAGAGATTTGCCTGAGCACACAACCCTTTAAAGTACTTCCGAAAAATATAATCGAAAGCCTTCTCCTGACCGTCCTGTAACGAGTCAAGAAGAAATTGATCGGATTGGAAATTTGGCTGCGGCATAACAATGTTCCAAATATAACAGTAAAAACCCTATTTTTTTTCAGAATGTCCTAAAGACAGAAAAGGCCGCAATAATGCGGCCTTCTAAATGAATCTGATCAATTAACTAACTAAATCCCAATTTATGAAATTGGTTGTTTCTATTTGCGTTTATAGAGCTATTCTACCGTTTTCCAGCCTATAAGTTTGCCTTTTAACTCACTATTTTTGATGTTGTCAGACATGTCAATTTTAGCTTAATCCACTTGAAAAATAAAGGATTGCAAAGGCTTCAAGACGACATTAATTTGAGCCTTATTATTCGTTACGTTTAGTCGGTGTTCACCATCGTTTGTAAGCACATCCGTCAGAGCGCAGTCACCATCAACTAAATGCCAATCTTCGATAGTCCGGGTGTCCAGTTTTAGTTCGAATGAATATGTTTCACTGTCGCTGAAATTGCAGATAATAATCACCCTGTCATTGTCCTTCCAACGCACAAATGAAAACACTTTATCATTGTACCCCGGGGTATTTTCGCGATTGAAAGAATGAATCTCGCGATAGTTTCCGTTCAATGCTGTTGATGTTGAAGAAAAACGGAGCAACGTCCGGTAAAACTGATGCAGCTCTTTTTCTTGCGGAGTAGACTGCCCGCCATCGAATGCGCCGCCATTCATCCAGCGCTGATGAGCCAGGACTCCCCAGTAATCAAAAATCGTGGTTCGGCTTGCTGATCCGAATCCGGCATCCCCGGCTGCCGGCTCGCCAACATCCTGCCCAAAATACAGCATGGTTGGCGATGTACTAATACAGGTTGAAACCACCATGGCAGGCTTTCCTTTTTCTGCACTTCCCGCAAATTCGGGGCTGGCAATGCGCTGCTCGTCGTGATTTTCCAGGAAATGCAACATGTGGTGCTCGATATCCGCCAAACCATCCTGGATCGGCGCAATGTGATCAGTGCTTCCATGCCCCTGCATAATGTGTTTCAGGGTGTCGTACAATTCCACTTTATCGTACAGATAGTCCATTTTACCCAACCGGATATAATCGCGATACAAACTTGGATTGTATACTTCCGCCAACAGAAAAGCATCCGGATTTTTCATCTTGATCGACGAGTTCATGTAACTCCAAAACTCAACCGGCACCATTTCGGCCATATCGTAGCGAAAACCATCTACGCCCCTATCCAACCAGAAAAGTGCGATATCCCGAAACTTTATCCATGAGTTGGGAACATCTTTGTCTTTCCAATAATTAAAATGAATCTGATAACTAAGTGTATCATAACCTGCCGGCAAACTGTCAAAATCAGGGGTCCCATCAGGACGAACGCCGTAGTTCACCTTTACCGTTTCGTACCAATCGTTAATGTCTGGTTGTGCTTTACGAGATCCGTTGCCCGTCCATTTGGCAGGATACTCTTCAAATTTGCCGTCCGACAGCGGATTCTCTTCGCCACCCAGCGGTTTGTACCCGTTCCCGGCAACCGGCACCTGAAATGCTTCTCCCGGGATATAGTAGAAGTTATTATCGCGTTTGTATTCAACAGAAGTATCATCATTTTCTCCAAAATCAGCCACACCTTCGGGTTTTGAGATGGAATGGTAATTTCGGGCAACATGGTTCGGCACAATATCAATAATCACCTTCATGCCGTGGCGATGCGTACGTTCGATTAGTGCCTCGAACTCTTCCATCCGCTTCGCCGGGTCGATGGCCAAATCGGGATCAACATTGTAATAATCTTTTACTGCATAGGGCGAACCGGCACGACCTTTTACCACATCGGGATCGTCATTATCGATACCATAAGCCGTGTAATCGCAAATAACTGCATGATGTGGCACGCCCGTGTACCAAATGTGGGTGACGCCCATCGCTTTAATCGAGTCGAGCGCCCGATCCGTGAAATCGGCGAACTTCCCTACCCCGTTTTCTTCAATTGTTCCCCAAGGTTTGTTGGTTGTATTTGTATTGCCAAACAATCGGGTGAAAACCTGGTAAACAACCGGTTTCCCTTCATTCGTTTCCTTTTCAGGAATAACACTCGTTTTGGGTTGACAAGCCAACAGAAACAAACCGGATAGTAACATGGCTAGCTTATTTTTCATTTTATGAATGGAATTTTGAAACCCTGTTAAATTTCGAAATAGTCATCCTTAACTTATTTCCCAAGACGTCATCCCGAATTTATTTCGGGATCTCTTTGTGAATGGAAAAGATCCTGAAACGAGTTCAGGATGACTATCGACTCTTCTTCTATTATTTCGGTTTTAGCGTACCGCCAGACTACTTCAACTCAATAATCATTGCCGATTCTGCAGGCACGGCAATTGTTAAGAGGTCAGTCAAATTTGTCGCTGTGATAATGTCTTTACCTGTTGTGAAACCGCCCATCACTTCTGAAAAACGATCCGTTTTGACCTGCTTTTCCTGCATATTTTTATTCAGAATCACCATGACTGTTTCTTCATCGTTTGTTCGGAAATAGACATAAACACCATCTTCCGGGACGAAGTGAATCAAGCGACCATTGTGAATGACCTCCTTATCTTTCCGCCAATGTTGAATAGTGCGAACATAGTTTTGCATGTCCTTTTGTGCGTCAGTCAGTCCTTCGCCGGTAAACGCATTCACCGCATCTCCGTCCCATCCGCCCGGGTAATCACTGCGGATCACGCCATGATCTTCGGTTCCCTTGTTACTCATCAGAACTTCTGTTCCGTAATAAATCTGTGGTATTCCGCGAGTCGTCAGGAAGTACGCCACGCCCAGCTTGAGCTTATTCACATCTTCGCCAACCTGTGTGTAAAAGCGCGACATATCGTGATTATCGGGGAAAACAACCAGGTTACCAGCATCCGAATATTGATAATCGTTTGATAAAGCTTCATACAGCTCGATCATTCCGTAGTCAAAATCTTCCGCATGGTTCATTGCCCGCGAGGCTGCATTTTGCAAGGGAAAATCCATCAGGCTGGGCAGGTAGCATTCGTAACCGTCGCTGTTTACTTTTCCTTTTTGCCAATACGAAACCGTCGCCGGATTCATGCTCCACTCCTCTCCCACAATGTTGAAGTTCGGGTATTCTTCGAGTACGCGTTTTGTCCAGTCGGCCATCATGTGCTTGTCCGGGTAAGGCCAGGTATCCTGACGGATGCCATCCAAACCAACATACTCGATCCACCAAATCGAATTTTGGATCAGGTAGGTTGCCATGAACGGATTGCGCTGATTCAGATCAGGCATGCTTTCAACAAACCAGCCGTCCGACATTGCTTTTTTGTCCGCCTCCGAAGCATGCGGATCCTGGTTCACCGTTCTGCGATGGCTCGTCACTTTCCAGTTTGGATAGTTGTTAATCCAGTCGTGCATCGGCATATCGTCCATCCACCAGTGCTCCGAGCCACAATGGTTGAAGATCATATCCATGATCAGCTTCATGCCCCTTTTCTTCAAATCTTTTGAAAGCTCGAGGTATTCGTCATTGCTTCCGTAACGCGGGTCAACCTTGTAAAAGTCGGTGGTTGAGTAACCATGATAAGAAGTTTTGGTCATGTTATTTTCCAAAACCGGGTTCAGCCAAACAGCTGTAAAACCCAAATCCTGAATGTAATCGAGGTGATCAACAATCCCCTGTAAATCGCCACCGTGACGACCGTCTTTATCTGCCCGGCTCGGCTGTTCTTTCATCCCCTCCACGGCGTCATTTCCTGGATTGCCGTTGGCAAAGCGGTCAGGCGTGATCAGGTAAATCACATCTGAACTGTTGAAGCCCTTTCGTTCTGACGAATGTGGTTCGCGGGTTTTCAATTCGTATTTAAATTCCCCGGTTTGCTTTTTACCGGTTTTAAACACAATCGCAAAACTTCCGGGCTGTGCGTCTTTCGCGATCTGAAGATCGACAAACAGGTAGTTGGGATTTTCAACCCGCGTTACACTCTCAATCGTAACTCCGGGATAGCTAATTTCAGGCATACTGGCGCCGATATTCTCGCCATGAATCATCAGCTGCAGGTTCGGATTTTTCATGCCAACCCACCAGAACATCGGCTCAACCCGATCAATTCCGGCAGCCATCAGAAAATTGAGCTGCGCAACGAACAGGACAAGAAGTACTAAATAACGTTTCATTGGTTTTCGGTTTTTCTTACAATTTAACTTTTTATTGGGGAACTGATTTGCTCGCCAGCACCAATTCGCCGTTTTCCTTTAGTTGGTGCTGTTCACCCCAAATAACAACATCAACAGCGACCGCGCTGTGATTGGTAATTTTCAGTTCACTGCCCATGCGGATTTCCAGGTGTGCTCCACGGAAATTAATTCGGAATGCAAAAGCATCCCATGATTTTGGGAGAAATGGGTTCAACAGCAATTGGCCGTCTTTTACATCCATGCCACCAAAAGTCTCCACAAAAGCCAGCCAGGTTCCTCCCATACTAGTAATGTGAAGACCATCTTCTGTATCGTTGTTGTAGTCATCCAGGTCGAGGCGAGCCGTGCGCAGGTACATTTCGTAAGCTTTTTCCTCGCGACCAATACGTGCTGCCAGAATCGCATGAATACAGGATGACAAGGACGATTCGTGAACAGTGATCGGTTCATAAAAATCGAAGTGGCGACGCAAAGTCTCCTTGTCAAAGTCGTGCCGGAACCAGTAAAAACTTTGCAAAGTATCCGCCTGTTTTATGTAGCAGGAGCGCAAAATCCGGTCCCACGACCAGTTTTGGTGAATCGGACGTTCGGCAGGATCAAGGTCGGCAGCCGGAATAATTTCTTTGTCCAGGAAGCCATCCTGCTGCAGGAAGATTTCGCGCTTCTTATCGTATGGGAAATACATGTTGTCAATGATTTCCCGCCACAAAGCGGTCTCACTTTGCTCGTTGAACGACCATTTGCGGGTCAACTCGCTGTACAAATACGGATGTTCTTTCGTGAGGTAATCGATCACCTCAAGGGTATATTTCAAGGTCCACACTGCCATGCGACTGGTGTGGAAATTATTATTGACGTTGTTCTCGTACTCGTTCGGACCGGTAACGCCCAGCATGACGTAGGCGTTTTTATCCTCTGACCAGTTAATACGCTGCGCCCAGAAACGAGAGATTCCAAGCAAAACTTCGAAGCCAAACGGAGCCAGGTAGTTTTTGTCGCCGGTGTAGTTGATGTAATTGTAAATCGCATAAGCAATCGCACCGTTCCGATGAATTTCCTCAAAAGTGATCTCCCACTCGTTGTGGCATTCTTCACCATTGATGGTCACCATTGGGTACAAAGCTGCACCATCGCTGAAACCTAATTTCTGTGCATTTTCAATCGCCTTTTGCAGGTGCTTGTGACGATACAATAAAAGGTTTTTGGCCACCAACTGCGGAGCTGTCGCCATGAAGAATGGCAAGCAATAGGCTTCAGTATCCCAATAGGTTACGCCGCCGTATTTCTCACCGGTAAAGCCTTTGGGACCAACATTCAGCCGCTCGTCATCGCCCGAATAAGTTTGCATCAGCTGGAAAATATTGAAACGGATGCCCTGCTGCGCGGCAGCATCTCCTTTGACCATGATATCGGCCGTTTCCCAACGCTTCTCCCACTTTTCGCTATGTGCATCAAACAACTTATCGAAACCGGCAGCAACCGCCTCGCCCAATTTCACTTTAACATGCAGCATCAGCTTTTGTCTGGATTGATAAAGCGATGAGTTAACAGCCATGTATTTTTCAATAACAACTTCATCACCGGCAGAAACGCCGAGCTCAAAATTATTGGCTACAAACTTTTCGTCGGAATACGGCTGCCGGGCTGCCTTTACTTTTTCGCCATTGTGGTACAAATGTGTTTCGATACCATGACAAACAAAAAACGAGGTTTTCTTGGTTTCCATGCAAAGGAAGGCTTTGTCCGGAGCAACATCTTTTTCGGTCTCCATCCAAAATTTCTCGTCGTAGTTCGAATCTTCATTGGCGATATCGCCATCGATGAAGGAACAAAGGCTAAGTGTTCCGTCGAAATTGACGCTTTTCAAGCTGTAGCGGATAGCACCAACCTCTTTTTCGGCGATGCTCAGGAATCGTTCTGCTTTAACCTCGATTTTCTTTCCCGATGGCAACTGGGCTTTGAAAGTGCGGGTTAGCAGTGCTGTGCGCATATCCAAAACACGCGAGAAATCTTCAACTTCCGCCGTCGCCAGGTCCAACTCTTCCTCGTCCAACCGGATGCGGAGGCCGATCCAGTTGGCGGCATTCAGGATTTTGGCGAAATACTCGGGATAGCCGTTTTTCCACCAGCCTACACGTGTTTTGTCGGGATAGTAAACCCCCGCCATATAATTTCCTTTGAGCGAGTCGCCCGAATAAGTTTCTTCAAAATTAGCCCGCTGGCCGGTGTGTCCGTTTCCAATGCTGAACAGACTTTCCGAAATTCGGTTATACCCCGGATTAAATCCTTCTTCAATAACCTGCCATTCCGAATGTATAATGTAATTTTTCATACTTGTCACTTAGTCATCGTTAAATTAATTTGTTGAAAAAGGCTTTCAGGTTCAACCCCGTCAAAGCCGGGAATAACCAAATCGGCCATGGCTAGCGTTTTTCGGTCACCAATTCCGACGCATCGCATGCCACCGTTACGGGCTGCTTCCACCCCGGCTATCGCATCCTCGAAAACCAGGCAAGCTGCCGGTTCAACCTGTAAAGCTTCCGCTCCTTTCAGAAAAACCTCGGGATCGGGTTTGGCTTTGCTGACTTTTGTTCCGTCGATAACCGCATCGAACAAATCCCCAATCTTCAAACGTTCCAGGATTAATTGCGCATTTTTACTGGCAGAGCCAAGGGCTACACCAATCTTTCTCTGCCTCAACCCGGTCAAAAACTCTTTCACTCCAGGCAAAATTTCGTCTTCGCCCATCTGCATGATGTAATTCAGATAGTCGCTATTTTTTTGTTCCGCCAGTTCATTTTTCTTTTCCTGCGGCAGTTCAAGCTTTCCTAAATTCAGGATGATATCGAGCGAATCCATTCGACTTACGCCTTTCAGCAGTTCGTTGTGCTCCAGGGTGAATTCGATACCCAACTCTTCAGCCAGTTTTTTCCAGGCTAAAAAGTGATAACGGGCCGTATCGACCAGAACTCCGTCCAGGTCGAACAAGCAAGCAGCTATTTTTTTCATTGTCTTTTTTCTCGAGGTGTTTTGATCGAGGTGACAGCCAAAGCGCCTAACAGCATGGAAACGCCGCAGACAATCATCATGTAAATCGCTTCGTTAGCAAAGAGACTTTTCAGGATGAAACCGCCTACAAAGCCCGAGATAATTTGCGGACCTGCAATGGTAAAATTGAAGATGCCCATGTAAACACCCATCTTATCGGCCGGCAGCGATTCGGAAAGAATCGAGTACGGCATGGCCAGGATTGCCGCCCAGGCAATACCAACGCCAACCATCGACAGAATCAACAAATTGGGTGAATTGAAAAAGTACATGGAAATATAACCTACTCCTCCAAGCAAAAGGGCAACGCCGTATGTGGTTTTCCGACCGAAAGTCCCGGCAATGCGGGTCATTACAACCGAAAACAACGCCGCAAACAAACTGTAGGCGCCAAACAAAACGCCGACCCAGTTTCCGGCTTCCTGGTACAACTCCGATGTGGCATCACCTATGGGTGTTCCAAAGGCATGTTGCGCCACCGCAGGGGTTGTGTAAACCCACATAATGTAGAGTGCAAACCAGGAAAAGAACTGTACAAGCGCCAACTGAGCCATCACTTTCGGCATTTGAGTGAACAAATGCCAAAAGTTGGTCAGCTTTTCGCCCAGCGATTTTTTTTGTTTCCCGTACGCCGTCCATTCGTCGAAGTCGATCCCGTTTTGTGCGCAGTATTCTTTAGGTGGATATTCTTTGGTTTTAAACACCGTCCAAATAACCGATAGCAACAAAATAGCACCGCCAATGTAGAATGACCAAATTACAGAGGGAGGAACCTCGCCTTCGGCAGCCGTGTTACTTACTTTCAAAATATTGGTCAGAAAATAAGGCAATACAGAACCAACAACTGCCCCTGTGTTAATCAGGAAGCTCTGCACCGAGTACCCCAGCGTGCGCTGGTTATCGGGAACCATGTCGGCCACCAAAGCCCGAAAAGGCTGCATGGTAATGTTGAACGAGCCATCCATCAGGGCGAACATCAAGGCTCCAAAAACCAGAGCCGGGATAACTGACACCAAAGCTGCCGAGTTGGGCATGAGCCACATGGCAACAGCGGCAATAAATGCGCCTCCTAAGATGTACGAGCCACGACGGCCAAAACGGTTCCAGGTTCGGTCGCTTGCCGCACCAACAATCGGCTGGACAATTAAGCCCATCACCGGAGCTGCTAACCAAAAAAAGGAAAGGGAGTGCAAATCAGCACCCAGGTTTGAAAGTATCCGACTGACATTGGCACTCTGTAATGCGAAACCGATTTGAATTCCCAGGAAACCAAAACTGACATTCCAGATTTGCCAAAAACGAAGAGCAGGTTTAATCTTCATATTAGCTTATTAAGTTTCAAGGCTGTCAACCTTTTAAATTTAAAAACTGAAATTGCCACGCACCAATCAGGCGAGCCTGAAAAATGCATGCTTCGGATTCTGAGAAACTCAGTTAAAAACGGAATAAAATCGAAGTAAAATATCGGATGATCTGGAGCAAATATAAGCTGCAATTTTCAAATTATGCAAATTCCCGAATATGCTCTGCATCCAACAACAGACTGAAAAAGAACGAAATTCGGTCTGCAAAGCCCATTTCAAACGTTTGCGGAGAAATTTGAAAAAATTTTGATTTTCTTATTTCGACGACTCTCGAACAACCAAATTCCCTTGCAAAACACGGGTAACTGGTGTGTAATTTTCGTCGGAGCTGAGTATTCGCTGCAGCAAAATCTCGGTGGCCAGACTCCCCATTTCATAGCCGTGTTGATCGACTGAAGTCAATGGAGGATTGGTAATCCCCGACAGGCGTCCATCGCTAAAACCTACAATTGCAATTTGCTCCGGAATTTTAACACCTAACTTCTGCAGTCCTTGCATCGCACCCACAGCAGTCAAATCATTGGTAGCAAAAATACCATCCGGTAAATTCTTATTGTCGACCATATGTCTGACAGCAACAACAGCCTTTTCAAAATTATCAGCCTCAATAATCAATGCAGGATCCTCGGTCAATCCCGCTTCCCGTACTGCTCGCAGGTAACCGTCTTTACGATTCGTACTAATTTGTAAATGACTCGGTCCCGAAAAATGCACGATTCGCTTTCGACCATTATCAATCAAATGCTTCGTCGCTTTGTATGCGGCTTCTTCATCATCAATTACCACCTGGTCAGACTCCAGCCCCGGAACAATCCGATCGAAAAAAACGAGCGGAATTCCCTTTTCTTTCATCATTCGCAGGTGATCGAAATTTGTCGCTTCTTTGG
Source organism: Mangrovibacterium diazotrophicum (assembly GCF_003610535.1). Lineage (NCBI taxonomy): Bacteria > Pseudomonadati > Bacteroidota > Bacteroidia > Marinilabiliales > Prolixibacteraceae > Mangrovibacterium > Mangrovibacterium diazotrophicum. The sequence continues at coordinate 158,285 of NZ_RAPN01000006.1, forward strand.
CTACCGAAACCAGAACACCATCAACCCGGTGAGCCAGCAACATATTCGTATTGGCCACTTCCCGGTCGTACTTCTCATTCGACTGACATATCATAACCGTATAACCCGCTTTATAGGCAACATCTTCGATACCACTAATAACAGATGAGAAGAAATGATGTACAATCTCCGGGATAATAACCCCGATCGTATTGCTTCGGCTTTGCTTCAAACTCAACGCAATGGCATTGGGCTGGTACTTCAATTGCGCCGCCAGCTCGTTAACCGCTTTCTTAGTCTCAACACTGATATCCGGATGGTCCTTCAATGCACGCGAAACGGTTGATGCGGAAATACCCAATATGCGGGCAATATCTTTAATGGTGATCGGATTGTTTTTCATCAGCTGGTTTGGGATGTGTCCGCAATATAGAAATAAAAACAGGAATAGATATATGCTCTCCGTCTTGCAAAAATATGTTATTCAAATATAGCGACGTTGTTTACAGCTCAAGATCAATACGTTATATTAAATATCAATTTAAGCCGCCACAATGCCAAACGAACTAATTTATTCATCATAAAAGACAACGAACAAAAGATCAAAACATCTTTTAATCAACACCTAAAAGCACCCCACCAGTAACCACCTGTTTTTTAACACAATTGATGCAAACGTCACCGCAAACGTTTGCATAAAAAAGGCCTTCGATTTGTTAAAAAAAATTAAAACCTATCATTTAATATTGTCCCATCGGATCATAAAACGGAATAAATCTCATTCAAAAAAAACTTGAAGTAAGGAATCGATGACCTAATTGAATTAAATGAACTAATTAAAAAAAACATGAAGATTATTCGCAAAAACTTAAACGTCCTTCTAATGGCTTTGGGACTCTTACTGAGCAATGTTGCGTGGTCCCAGGTTGTTAGTATTTCCGGAAAGGTTACCGACTCTGCAACCGGTGAACCACTTCCCGGAGTTACAGTCTTGGTACAGGGAACAACAATTGGAACTATTACCAATTTCGACGGTGAGTACGTTCTTAGTGTAGAGAAGGGCTCCACCGTTCAATACACCTATATTGGTTACAAGATGACTGAACTGGTCGTTGGAGAAGAAACGACTATTAACGTATCACTCGCTGTTGATACCGAACAACTGGAAGAAGTTGTGATCATCGGTTACGGCCAGGTTAAAAAGGATGACGCTACCGGATCGGTTGTGGCGATTAAGTCTGATGATTTTAACCAAGGCTCGAGCAGTTCGCCACAGGATTTGATCGTCGGTAAAATTGCCGGTGTAAATATTACCAGTGAAGGTGGCGCTCCCGGATCAAGCACTCAAATTCGTATTCGTGGAGGTTCATCCATGTCGGCCAGCAACGATCCATTGATTATTGTTGACGGTATGCCACTGGACAACCGTACAATCAGCGGGATGAGCAACATTCTTAACTCTATTAACCCGGCGGACATCGAAACCTTCACGGTTTTGAAAGACGCTTCGGCGACAGCGATCTACGGATCCCGTGCATCGAACGGGGTTATCCTGATTACAACTAAAAAAGGAACAAAAGGACAAGATCTGCGCCTGAACTTCGACTCGAAATTCTCGGTTAGCGAGGTGAAGGAAACCATCAGTGTTTTGAATGCTGACGAGTTCCGCGATTTGGTAAATGCCCGCGCCGTTGATCATTCTTCAGTAAACCCTGATTTGATGGGCTCAGCCAATACCGACTGGCAAGACCAAATCTTCCAAACTGCGATTGGACAAGATTACAACCTGGGGCTTTCAGGTTCAGCAGCTACAATCCCATTCCGTGCATCAGTTGGCTACACCAACCAGGATGGTATCCTGAAAACATCGAACCTGGAACGTTACACCGGATCGTTAAATGTTACTCCGGACTTCCTGGAAAACCACTTGAAACTTAGTTTAGGCGTGAAAGCGATGAAAATTAACAACCGTTTTGCCGACAAAGGCGCGATTGGTAACGCCCTACGCTTCGACCCGACACAGCCGGTGAAAGATGACGACCCAAAGTACGATCGCTACGGTGGCTACTACACCTGGTTGATGTCTGACGGAACACGTAACGTGAACGGAACACGCAACCCGGTTGCCCAATTAATGCAACGCGCTGACGAATCTGATGTATCACGTGTTATTGCCGATTTCCAGGCAAACTACAAGGTTCACTTCCTGCCTGAATTGAATGTGACTGTAAAAGGTGGCATTGACTATTCAAACAGCGATGGAACAATCGTGACGGACACACTGGCCGCTTGGACGCAAGCTTCATCAGTTGGCGTAAACCGCGTGTATACTCAGGAGAAGAACAACAAGCTGTTCAACTTCATTTTGAACTATCAAAAAGAACTGGACGGAATTGACAGCCGTATCGATGCGATGGCCGGTTACGAGTGGCAACACTTCCACATCACCAGCAGTGCTGTTGAATGGGATCGCGATGACAATAAAATTGAAGATTCGAAAGACGCTACCGAAAACTACCTGGTTTCGTTCTTCGGTCGTTTGAACTATACTTTCAAAGATCGCTACTTGTTAACAGCAACAGTTCGTCAGGACGGCTCTTCCCGTTTCCACAAAGACAATCGCTGGGGTACGTTCCCGTCATTTGCTTTTGCCTGGAGAATGAGCGAAGAAGGATTCATGCAGAACATCAAGCAGCTTACCAACCTGAAACTTCGTTTGGGATACGGTGTAACCGGTCAGCAAGAACTGAACTCGGGTGACTATCCATACCTGGGAACTTACCGCCTGAGTGACAATCGTACACAATATCAATTCGGGGATCAGTATTACACGCTGATCAGACCGAACGGATACGACGAGAGCCTGGAGTGGGAAGAAACAACCACCTACAACGCCGGTTTGGACTTCGGATTCTTCGACAACCGCTTGAACGGATCGATTGAAGTTTACAAACGGAAAACGGAAAAGCTGTTGAACACCATCCCGGTTCCTGCAGGAACAAACTTCACCGACCGCTTGCTGACTAACGTTGGTGACCTGGAAAACAACGGTTTGGAATTCTCATTAAGCGGTATAGTTATCAGCAAACAGGACATGAACTGGGAGCTTGGGTTCAACCTGGCTTACAACAAGAACGAAGTTACCCGCCTGACAAACTACGACGATCCTGATTACAGAGGCGTTGAAGTAGGTGGAATCAGCGGTGTTGGTGTTGGAAACTATATCCAGATTAATGCTGTGGGCCATTCGTTGAATACATTCTATGTGTACCAACAGGTTTACGATACTGATGGTAAGCCAATTGAAGGCTTGTATGTTGACCGCAACAACGATGGTCAGATTACCCTGGACGACAAATATTATTACAAAGATCCGGCTCCAACCGTGTCAATGGGTTTCTCGTCTAAATTCAACTACAAAAACTGGGACTTCGGTTTCAGCGGAAGAATTTCCTTGGGCAACTATGTGTACAATAACGTAATTGTAGGTGCCCGCTACCAGGAGCTGACCGTGAACGAATACCTGACTAATATGCCTTCAGAAATCAAATTCTCGCAATTTGAAACGGCACAACAGTATTCAGACTATTTTGTAAAAGATGCTTCTTTCCTGCGCATGGATAATATTTCATTGGGTTACACCTTCAAGAAAATTATTCACGACAAAGTCAACCTAAGACTGTACTCTACCGTGCAAAACGTATTTGTGATTACTGACTATGATGGTCTGGATCCGGAAATACCGAGTGGAATCGATAATGATGTGTATCCACGTCCAAGAATATTCACCTTCGGTCTTAGTGCTAATTTTTAATCTAAACCAGCTTTTACAATGAAATCATTATATATCAAAAGACTTAGAGACATTTTGCTGTTGGGCATCCTATTCGCTCAGGCAGCATGCGTCAACGATCTGAACACCACGCCGATCGACGAGGACATTCAGACTGAAGAGAAGGTTCTGACGGACGACCTGTCGTACAAAGAACTATTAGCCAAATGCTACGCCGGCTTCATCTTAGGCGGACAAACAGCCGTTGACGGGGAACCTGACATCAGCAGTATCAACGGTAGTTTTTCATCGTACCTGCGTTTGTTATGGAATCACCAGGAGTTACCAACTGACGAAGCAATTTGTGCCTGGAACGACGGTAACCTGCGCGACCTGCATGATATGGACTGGAACTCATCAAACGAGTTCGTAACAGCTATGTATTACCGGATTACCCTGGAAATTGCATACTGTAACAACCTGATCAAATTAACAACCGACCAAAGTGAGTATGCTGAATACCGCAACGAAGCACGCATGCTTCGTGCCATCAGCTACTGGCACATGCTGGACATGTTTGGCACCGGACCGTTTGTAACAGAAGAAGACCGTATCGGATCATTCTTCTTCCCCGAACAGGCAACTGCTGAGCAGCTTTACAATTACATCGAATCAGAACTTCTGGAGCTGGAAACGCTTTTGCCGGACCCCAGAACCAATGAATACGGTCGTGTAGACAAGGCTGCTGCGTGGATGCTGCTTTCAAAACTTTATTTGAATTCAGAAGTCTACATCAACACCCAGAAATATACCGAGTGTATTACTTACACCAAGAAAATCATCGGAGCAGGCTACTCACTTGAACCAACCTATGCCAACCTGTTTTTGGCTGATAACGACTTGCGTACCAATGAAATTATCTTCCCGATTATTTCCGACGGAGACAGCGTTCAAACCTGGGGTGGTATGACCTTTATCATTCACTCATCAGTTGGTGGTGATATGCCGGCAAGCGAATCAGGTATCGATGGTGGTTGGGGTGGTAACCGCACAACCAAAGCTTTTGTTGAGATGTTCGACGATCCAAGCGGTACAACCGACAGTAGAGCAATGTTCTTCTCCGAAGGTCAGAACTACGAAATTGAAGACATCTTCCAATTCCGCGATGGTTACGCCATTCGTAAATACCGCAACGTTACTTCGGGCGGTGCAACCGGAAGCAACCTGTCGTTCCCGGATACCGACTTCCCGATGTTCCGTTATGCTGATGCGCTGTTAATGTACGCTGAAGCCGTTCTTCGTGGTGGTTCCGGTGGCGATGCTGCCACAGCTCTTGGTTATGTCAACGACATTCGGGAAAGAGCCTATGGTGATGACTCTGGCGACATCAGCTCAAGCGATTTGACACTGGACTTCCTTCTGGATGAAAGAGCCCGCGAACTTTTCTGGGAATGTCATCGTCGTACCGACTTGGTTCGATATGGAAAGCTAACGGGTAGCAGTTATCTGTGGCCTTGGAAAGGAGCGACAAAAGATGGTGCATCAACTGATGATCGTTTCAATGTGTTCCCAATTCCGGCTTCCGACATCAACGCCAACCCGAATTTAAGTCAAATTAAAACCGGTTATTAATCTTAAAGCTAATCGACATGAGAAAACTCATTCATCTATTTATAATTGCACTGGCTGTCGGTTTACTCAGTTCTTGTGAGGACACAGACCTGGTGACCATCGACACCACAACCTCAAGCGCACCGGAACTGTCTCAAATTCCGTCCATCGAACTCTCAATGGACAATGCGGATGATGCGCTTGCATTCAGCTGGACAGCTGCAGACTATGACATCGCCCTGGCGGTAACCTACCAATTGCAGATTGCTGCATCGGGAACAGATTTTGCCGAGCCTTACAACCTCTACAGCGGAACAGGATTAAGTACCTCTGTGACGGTATCAACACTCAACACAGCCATCTTAAACAAGTTGGCGCTGGATCCGGAAACCGAAACATCAATCGACTTCCGCGTCGTTTCAACTGTTAGCACTGCTGTTGACAATTTGACTAGTTCAACACAATCGGCAACTGTTACACCATATGCAACCGAGTTCCCTCCGATCTATATGATTGGAGCAGCTACCGGTGGCTGGGATACATCCTTAGCTGTTGAAGTGCCAAGTTCATCACCAAGTGTTTACACTGCTGTTTGGAAATTCATCCAAAACGAAGCATTCCGTTTCTTCGCCCAACAGGACTGGAGCCCAACGAGCTACAACTATCCGTATTTCTCCGCTGGTTCTGTTAGCAGCCTGCTGGAAGATGCAATGGACGGCGACAACAACTTCAAGTTTGTGGGTGAAACCGGATACTACCGGGTGACCGTAAATTTGAAAACACTGACCGTTGAAATGGAATCGGTTGCTGAACCGATTATGTATATGACCGGAGCTGGAATCGGCGGCTGGGATCAACCCGGAACTGGCGCTTCTATTAAAATGACCTTCGTCAAAGAAAACGTATGGAAAGCAACTGCAACTTTTGTTTCAGGCGAAGCATGGCGCTTCTTTGCACAAGCCGACTGGAGCCCAACAAGCTATAACTACCCGTACTTTGCTGACGGCACTGTAGCTGCCATGTTTGAAAACGCGGGTGATGGCGACAGTAACTTCAAAAACAAATCGGCCGGCACTTACGTGATCACGCTCGATTTAAATGAGTTGTCTGTTACGGTAGCGGCACCATAACTTTACTAATCTCATAAAGAACTGGGGCTGCCTGTATTCTCAACCGACAATCTGCAACGTTGGAATATAAGGCAGCCCTATTCATCATCCAAACCCGGAACTATGAAGTATTTTCTACCCCTGATATTCCTTTTTGTAAGCTTCCTGGGCAAAGCGCAAATTACCAGCTCTCCGGCTTTTCCGACAGCCAGTGTGGCGGTAACAATTACCTTCGACTCTTCGATGGAAAGTCGACTAGGCTATTTTACCGGCGATTTGTATGCACACACCGGGGTTAAAATCGAAGGGAGCGACTCATGGCAACATGTGATTGGAAGTTGGGCTAACAATACCACACAACCCAAGCTTACCTACCTGGGCAGTGGCCGGTACGAATTGGTAATCACTCCCGATATCAACACTTATTACAGTGTTCCGGCAACAGAAACCGTAACTCAACTGATGTTTGTTTTTCGTTCTGCCGACGGAACCAAGCAAACCAACGACTTGCCGGTAACCGTTTACCAGTCGTCACTGGCGATCACCATTTCGTCTCCGGAAGGTCAAACGCTGTTTCAACAAAACTCCAGTCTGAGCATCTCCGCTTTGAGCTCAGCTGACGCCGACTTAAGCCTGAAAATGGATGAAACATTGCTGGCTTCACAAACCGGAAGCAGCATTTCAACTACAACGACATTAACCGACACCGGCTGGAAATGGCTCATTGCCTCCGCCAGCCTGAACGGATCGACCACCTACGATTCGTTACATATCTTTGTTAGCCCCGCTCCCGGGACACAAGCAAAACCAAGCTCCTACAAGCAGGGCATTAATTACATTAGCGAAACTGAAGTTGGACTAGTCCTTTTAGCGCCCAACAAAACCGACATCTACGTTTTGGGCGATTTCAACGACTGGACACCTTCGACTGACTACCAGATGAAAAAAGATGGCGAATACTTTTGGATCACCCTTTCCAATTTAACGCCTCAACAAGAATACATTTACCAATACTGGATCGACGGAGACGTCCGGGTTGGCGATCCGCTTTGCGATAAAATCAGCGATCCCTACGACGACAGCTACATTACAGATGCAGTTTATCCCGACCTGATTGTCTATCCAAGCGACAAAACCTCGGGCCGTGCATCTGTTTTGCAAACCGGCCAAACCGCTTACGAATGGAAAACCAGCTCGTGGACCTTGCCGAGCAAGGAAAATTTATTGATTTACGAGCTGCTGATCCGCGACTTTACCGAGGACGGTACTTACCAGGCGGTTATCGACAAACTCGGTTACCTGGAACGCCTGGGCGTGAATGCCATCGAGCTGATGCCATTTAGCGAATTTGAAGGCAACAGCAGCTGGGGTTACAACCCGAACTACTATTTTGCCCCCGACAAAGCCTACGGAACCAAAGATGATTTGAAAGAATTGATCGACTCGATTCATAACCGCGGGATGATCGTCATTCAGGACATGGTTCTAAATCATGCCTACAACAGTTGCCCCATGGCAAAAATGTATTGGGACGACACCAACAGCCGTCCTTCAGCGGACAATCCCTGGTTCAACGTAACATCACCAAATACCGCCTATTCGTGGGGTTCCGACTTTAATCACGAGAGTACCTACACTCAGGCCTTTGTTGACACGGTTACCAGCTATTGGATGAATGAATATAAGGTGGATGGCTTCCGCTTCGATTTTACCAAAGGGTTCACCAACACAGCCGGAGACGGTTCGGCCTACGACGCCTCGCGCATTGCCATTCTCGAGCGTATGGCCAACCACATCTGGTCGGTAAAATCCGATGCTTACGTTATTCTCGAGCATTTTGCAGCTAACGCTGAAGAACAGGTACTAACCAGTTACAGCAATGGTATGATGGTATGGGGAAATGGCAACTACAATTTCAACGAAGCAACCATGGGCTGGAATGACAACTCGGATTTCTCCTGGTCATCCTACCAAGCTCGCGGATTCGCTCAACCCGGGCTGGTCGCTTACATGGAAAGCCACGACGAGGAGCGCCTGATGTATAAAAACCTGCAATACGGAAACTCATCCGGCGACTACGATATCACCCAACTTGCAACAGCATTGGAACGTAATGCAATGGCTGCAGCCTTTTTCTTTAGTTTGGCCGGGCCAAAAATGATTTGGCAGTTTGGTGAGTTGGGATACGATTATTCCATCGATTACAACGAACGGGTTGGTGAGAAACCGGTCAAATGGGATTACCTGGACGATACAAACCGGCAAAAGCTTTTCGATGTTTACTCGGCCATGCTGCGACTCCGGAAACAATATCCGGTTTTCACCTCGGGAACCGAGACACGCAGCTTGAGCGGTGCAACCAAATCGTTACAGCTCTCAAAAGACGGACACCACATCACGTTGATCGGTAACTTCGGAGTGGCTTCAGCCTCCATTTCTGCACCGTTCTCGCAAACCGGAACCTGGTACGAGTTTTTCACCGGAGAAACTTACGCCGTCAGCTCAACCAGCCAAACCATCACATTGGCAGCAGGAGAATACCGGTTGTACTCGGATCAGCAGTTACCCGCCTTCAAGGATTTGGCGACCGATGTCGAGGATCAGCAAATTGCAGCGAGCTCAGTTTCTGTTTTCCCAAACCCGGCCTCAACACAACTTTGGGTTCAGGCGGATGAAAAGATCACTGAGCTCCGGATTTTTACGATGGATGGGAAACTGATCCGGGAAGTCAGCCCCGAACAATCAACTGTCGACTTAAACATTGCCAACCTGCAAAACGGCGTTTATTTTCTGCAAATAAATTCCGGCAGCAAAACAACAAACAGTAAATTCATCAAATCGAATTAATAGCTACCGAAAATAATTAACAATGCAATAGCCATACAGACAAAGCTCATGCAAAACGAAAATGAATCAATGGCTATTCCTTGAGTACGTTCAAAAAATTAATAGTAAAACGAAAATTTATACGAATGAAAAATTTAGTATTGATCCTTGCCCTTTTACTCAGCGTTGGGTTCGCCCGGGCTGAGGAACTGTTATCCCCCAATGGGAACCAGAAACTGGAATTTGAAGTGATTGACGGTCAGCCCGTCTATCGGCTGTTCTACAAAGGTGAAGCCGTGATTAAAGACAGCCGGTTGGGCTTTGATTTGAAAAATGAAGCCGACCTGTTGAACGACTTTGTTGTTGACGGTGTGAAACGTTCGACCTTTGACGAAAGCTGGAAACCGGTTTGGGGCGAAGTGAGCGAAATCAGAGACCACTACAACGAACTTGCCGTTACCCTGAATCAGACAACTACCGACCGCAAAATGATCGTTCGTTTTCGCCTGTTTGACGACGGACTGGGATTCCGTTACGAATTCCCCGATCAGCCAAACCTGGTCTATTTCGTCATCAAGGAAGAAAAAACCCAATTCGCCATGCCCGGCGACATCACAGCCTGGTGGATTCCGGGCGATTACGACACCCAGGAATACAGCTACCACAAATCGAAGCTTTCGGAAATTCGCGGGTTGATGCAAGCAGCCATCACACCAAATGCATCGCAAAAAGCCGCCGGCCCAACCACCGTGCAAACCGCACTGATGCTGAAAACCGACGATGGTATCTACCTCAACCTGCACGAAGCGGCGCTGGTCGACTACTCGTGTATGCACCTGAACCTGGACGATCAGGATATGGTCTTTACCTCGCAGCTTACACCCGACGCCGTTGGCGACAAAGGCTACATGCAGGCACCCTGCACCAGTCCGTGGAGAACCGTGATTGTATCCGACAAAGCCGGAGATATCCTGCTGTCGCACATCACCCTCAACCTGAACGAGCCTTGCAAAATTGCCGATACCTCTTGGATTAAGCCGGTGAAATACGTTGGGGTTTGGTGGGAAATGATTACCGGCAAAAGCAGCTGGGCTTACGCCGATGTTCCGAGTGTTCAACTGGGTGTAACCGACTTCTCGAAACTAACGCAGAATGGTCGTCACGCCGCCAATACCGCCCATGTGAAAGCCTACATCGACTTTGCCGCGAAATATGGTTTTGATGGTGTTTTGGTTGAAGGATGGAACGAAGGCTGGGAAGACTGGTTCGGCAAATCGAAGGACTACGTTTTTGATTTCGTAACCCCCTACCCTGACTTTGATGTGGATGAAATTCGCGATTATGCAGCTTCAAAAGGGGTGCAAATAATCATGCACCACGAAACATCAGGTTCGGTTCGCAACTACGAACGCCACATGGACGAGGCTTACCAGTTTATGGTTGATCACGGTTACCATGCCGTAAAAAGCGGTTATGTGGGTGACATTATTCCTCGCGGAGAAACGCACTACAGCCAGTTCATTGTCAACCATTACCATTATGCGATTGAAAAAGCTGCCGACTATAAAATCATGGTGAATGCGCACGAGGCTGTTCGCCCAACCGGTATTTGCCGCACCTATCCCAACCTGATCGGCAACGAATCGGCTCGGGGAACCGAGTACGAAGCCTTTGGCGGCAACACGCCCGACCACACCACCATTCTGCCCTTCACTCGTTTGATTGGTGGCCCGATGGATTACACACCCGGAATTTTTGAGCAGGATGTGAGCCAGTACAATCCCGACAATCATTCGTGGGTAAACACCACCATTGCCCGCCAGCTGGCCCTGTACGTGACCATGTACAGCCCGCTGCAAATGGCTGCCGACCTGCCGGAAACTTACGAGAAATACCTCGATGCTTTTCAATTTATAGTTGACGTGCCGGTGGACTGGGACGACAGCAAAGTGCTGGAAGCTGAACCCGGCGACTACATTACCTACGCCCGCAAAGAAAAAGGAACTGATAACTGGTTCGTGGGACGCACCAACGACGAGGAGCCGCGGACATCGGAAATCAGCCTCGACTTTTTACCTGAAGGAGAAAAGTACCTGGCAACGGTTTACCACGACAGAAAGGACGCGCACTACAAAAATAATCCGAAAGCTTACGAGATTGAAAAATTCGCTGTAACGAACAAAAGTAAGTTTGAGTTGTTTTGTGCTTCTGGTGGTGGTTATGCTATCAGCTTGATCAAAGTAGATGATCCCAAAGCGCTTAAGGGAATCAAAAAACATTAACACTGACGCTAAAGAAGCTCTAGAGGGAAACAGAGCACGATTCCTATGGGGAGGAATCATAATCACAAAAGAGGCTGACTCAATGAGTCAGCCTCTACTATTTTGTCTCAGGCAGCCCGATGCCCTTTGCTGTCATATGTTCCCGTCTTGCGCACCTTGGGAAAAAAACAATCCCCGATGTACTTTTCATTTGGACCTCGGGGAAAGTGTCTTGCTCCGGGCTTCAAAGCACGCGATGCTTATACTTTACGGAAATAATCTTTTCCGGCGTTGCAAATCGGACATTTGTATTCTTCCGGCAGGTCCTCGAAAGGTGTTCCCGGCGGGATTCCCATGGTCGGGTCGCCAACTTCGGGATCGTACACAAAACCGCAAATCAGGCAGACGTGCGGTTCGGCTCCTTCGTGTTTGGGTTCTTCCTGCGGGGCGTTCGCTTCGTCCTCTTTACGCTCTTCATCCAGCTTGTCTTTTTCAAGATAAGTTGGCGAATTTCGGGGCGAGAACATCTTGTATTTTTCGCGGTACCAGGCGTAAGTAAGCGGATCGTCCTCCGACAGCAGATCGCTGTCCTGCACTTCCCCGATTACCAGCCAGTGCGTTCCCAAATCAATCTCCTGGTGCACGGTACAGTCGAACCAGGCCACGGCTTCATTCAACACAATCGGTGCACCGGTTTTCGCTGTCATCAGCTCGCGCTGGTTAAACTTATCTATCTCGTCGCCCGACATGAAGCCAAAATCACCAATGATTTTCACATCCAGCTCTTTCTTCAATACCGACACCGAAAACTTACCCGAATTTCGAATGACGGCCGTGCTCATGTTATCCTTGTGGCACGAAATAGCAATCAGCGGCGGCTTGGAAGTTACCTGGAAGACGGTGTTGGCGATGTAGCCCGCCTTTTTACCCTCGTGTTCCGAAGCGATTAAATAAAGTCCGTAGGAGAGTTTATGGAAAGCTCGCAGTTTCATAGTGGTAATTTTAATGTTGAAGGACTAAAATAGGCAAAAACAGGCGCATTTTACAGGCAAACTCAAAATTACCAACAGAAACAAATAAGCCCGCCACCAAGGGAGGCGGCGACGGGCTTGGGAGAAACTAATTCCGGGAAGAATAGTATTGTTAAGTTTTATACCGACCGGGTTACGACTGCTGTTTAGCGCGGCATATAAACCAGGTCGAGAATCGCAGCATTGGCGATCAGCTCTTTGAGCATCTCATTCATGTAATCGCGGTCAACACTGTCGAGTGTATTTTTGAAAAAGTCTTTTTCGTCGTTGTTGGTTCCCAGTTCCACATAATCCTTCAGAATATTCAGGTAGTACTGGTTATTCTTCATCGGCATGCCTTGCGGCTGATCGAACTTTTTCCGGAGTACCTCAAAATCTTCGGGGCTGATTCCATTCTCGCAAATGCTCACCAGCGACTCGTGCAGAATGTCGTCCAATTCTTCTGCCCGCTCCGGGTCACATTCAAAGCGAATTTCGAAGTTGCAGTTCTTCGAGGTGGCTCGTTCCAGCCTGTTTGAAACCTGCACACCGTAAGTTCCGCGGTTCTTCTGGCGAATTTCGTTGTGCAGCTGCTCCTGCAGGTACGACTTCATCATGGCAAAACAAATGTTGTTTTTGAACGTGAAGTCGGCGGCCATGTCCAGGTTGTACACCACTCCGGCCTGGTTACCGGGAATATCGAAATGGCAGGTTTGCTTTCTGCGGCCCGGTCCCAGGCGATTCTCAATCAGGGTCGCCGTTTCATTCCGACCTGTTGTCGGCAAGGAACCAATGTATTTCTCGGCCAGCTTTTTCGCTTTGCCCGAACCAATTCCACCGATAATATAAAAGGTGAAGTTGCCGGCATCCTGAAAACGATCAGCGTAAACCTTCTGCAACTGCTCCTGCGAAATGGCTGCGAACCAACTACTGTCGACCGGATGATAGCGATCGGCGCCATAACGCGCCAGGGCAATGGTATCGCTCAGCATGGTTTTGTAGGTCACCGGGGTTTGCTTAATGGAAACTCCGAGGTCAGCGTAGAGCTTATCAAACTTTTCGGAGTAGATTTCGGGACTGGTGAACTGGCCGTACAGCAACTGAAAGGCTGTTTCAACCTCGGCATATTTGCAAAGCACCACCACTTCCTCGTCGCGCTGGCCAATTTTCAACTGGCTTTGAATCTGCTTCGTTTTAAGCAGGTTTTCAAATTGCTCCTGCGAATAGCCGTTCACTCCGTAAGCCGGAGCAAAGCTTGTAAATACCATGCCATTCACCCAATCCGTTCCGTTCAGGTTCGAAAGTCCTCCGGGGCTGGTCGCGTAAACCACAATGCCATCGGCGGTAAAATTGCATTCTTTAAAAACGACCGTGGCTCCATTGGCCAGTGTCCATTTTTCAGCCACCAGATCAGCGATCTTTTCCGAAGCGACAACCTCCGAACCTTCGAGGCTGTCACCGGCCAACTGGCTTTCATCAGCCGCTTGATCGTCATCATCGTCTTTGCCCGGGATAACCGGGAACGCTTTGCAATTCAGTTCGCAGTCGAGCACCTGTTGCTTTGTCATCAGGCTGTCTTCCAGGTCGCCTTTCACCAAGATCGATTTATTGGGGCCCGAATACCAACGGTTAAGCTCGGCCTGCAAATCGGCCAACGTGAGCCCGTCCACCAATTTTTGGAACGCCTTCAGGTTCGACTTTTCATCCAGCAAATCGACCTTGCTGATAAAGTTCTTTTTAATATTCTCGAAATGGTAATCGTTTGACAAGCCGTTGCGGGCATTCACCAGGTTCTTCAAACTTTCCTGCAATTTCTCTTTAAAGCTCGTGAACTCCTCTTCGGTGAAGCCATTTTCCAGCACATCTTTCTGCATGCCCAATGCCGCCTGCAAAGCTTCTTCGGCTTTTCCCTCATGGTAGGCCACATCAATGGTGTAGTTTCCGTAACCGTATTGAATTGGCGCAAAGCTCAGCGACAACCGCACAAACTTTTCCCCGGCGTTTTTATCCTTGTCTTTATCGTCTTTCAGCAGTTTAGCCACTCGCTTTTGCAGCATGCCATTCAGCAAAACACCCATAAAGTTGTTGTCGGTGTTTTCGGTATAATCATGCCGGAAGCTAATTTGAACCGATTGCTCTTTAAGGTTCGCATCGCGAATCTCCTTGTAGTAAGTTTCGCTGTTATCGGGGATGCTGATGTGGTAGCGTTCTTTCGGGTTTTCTTTCGGGGGAAGCGTTGAGAACAGGTTGCGCACCTTCTCTTCGGTTTCAATCACATCAATATCGCCGACAATAACAATGGCTTGTAAGTCGGTGCGATACCAGGCATGATAGAAATCGATCAGCTCGTCGCGTGTAAAATTTTTGATGACTTCCGCCGGCCCAATAATATTTCGATCCGCAAATTTAGAGTGGTTATAAAGCACCGGTGAGGCCTGTTCGCTCAGACGAAAATTCAGATTATTCCGGGTACGCATTTCTTCCAAAATAACCGGCCGCTCGGCTTCAACCCTGTCCGGGGCAAGGGTAATGCTGTGGCACCAGTCGTACAAAATCAAGATACATTCGTCGCAAAAAGCGCGGTCGTTCGACGGGATGTTTGTAAAATGATAAACCGTTTGGTCGATGCCCGTGTAGGCGTTAATGTTATAGGTCAACCCCTTGGCACTAAACTTCTCCATGATGGCATTGCCGGGGAAGTTTTGGGTTCCGTTAAAACACATGTGTTCCAGGAAGTGCGCCAAACCGGCCTGGTTGTCTTCTTCGAGAATTGCACCGACATCCTGAACCAGGTAAAAGTTTACCTTGCCCTGTGCACCGGGATTATGATAGAGGTAGTAGGTTAGTCCGTTTTTAAGTACACCTTTTTTGATTCCTGTGTTTGGATACACTTTCCCGGTTTGGGCATTGACCGAAGCCGCCAAAAGCAGGAAAGCCAATATCAACCTGATTTGTTTCATAAAATACGCTTAGCCTAAAAAAGAGAGCGAGCACCGGCACGGTACCGGCGCAAGCTCTCTGGGGTTATCACTCTTAAAGAACGGGTACAAAATTGCCAATCGCCACGTAGTTCGTTGAACTTGATTCAACATCGCGAACGATCATTTTAATATATCGAACCGTCTTCGGTTCGGCCATGTGGGCAATGGTTACTTCGCCCGGTGCACCACCAACATTCATGGTTGCCTGGTAGAAAGCGGTTTCCCACTTGTCACCGTCGGCCGACACATGCACTTCGATGGTTGATGGAAGATAACTGCGTACAAAACGCGAGGTTGACTGGTAGAACTGGAAGCCTTTCACTTCTTTCAGCTCGTTCATGTCGTAAGTAATCTCGTGCGTTTCCAAGGTGCCCGACTGCGGAATTGACTGCCAGTCGTTGTACGAGCCCAGCATGTTCTCCAACTCGTAAGGGTGGTTGTCTGCCGGGTCTTCATTTTCGTAATAATCCGGGTTGTTGATGGTCAACACCCACGAGCTGGCATCAGCCGGAACCGAAACTGCCGGTGGCGGGTTTGTTGAATGAAGCGTTTCAAAATCCAGGCTGTCCTTGATTAAGAACTGGTTTCCGTAAATATCAACCGTGATTCCTTTTATGTCGTGCATTTTGCGCAAAGCGAATAAACTGGCATCCACGTCGGTAATTTTACTCACATAAGAGGCGCTCGAGATGTAGGTTGAAGCCGAGTTCATCCGGCGTTTACCCAACACAACATGCTCCAGATTGGGCAAATAAAGGATATCTTCCAAACTGTTAACGTTATAGTCGATGTACAAAGTTGTGAGTGTGTCAAGCTGCTCATCGCTCACATCCTGCATGTCGAACTGCTCGCGCATGGCCCCGATGAATGCACCCGACCAGCTTCGCTTTTCGCGATCCAGCACATAAGGTTCAACCGGGATTTCATCAATGCATTCGGTCAAATTCATGGTGCCACTCATGGTCACATCGCTACCGGCATCCACTCCTGAAATCTGCAAACGGCCCAATTCAAAATCTTCGGATGTAATGGCGCGGGTCATCGCTTCACCACCCGATGTATAAGAGATCTCCGCATTGTAAATGTCTCCCCCTGCTTCGTAAAGCATAACAATCAGCTCCTCATCAACAAAGAAGAATTTCTTTTCCACGGTGCTGAACATCTCGATCAGGCTGCTGCTCGCCGTGAAGGGTTTCCCGTACACTTCAACCGGGAACGACTCAACGCCTCTGTTATCGATTGCAGTAACCGTGAACTTGTAACTTTGGTTGGTGAAAACCGGCAGGGTTTCGTACACTTCGGTACCGGCAGCCAAAATCACACTATCCGGCGATTCTTTCTCACCTTCCCACTTTACTTTGATATTCTCGATGGCTGCGTCCACACTATTGGTCCATGTCAGGCGGAAGCGGTTCCAGCCTTGTTCCAACACTAAGTCTGAGCATTTCCCCACATACCGTTCCTTGGGCGTATTGTATTCCGAATAGGTATCCTCCATGCTTTCGCAAGCAACAAGGGAGATGGCAATGCTCAACAGATATATTAATCTTTTCATTTGCTTCAGATTTTTATTCAGGTTTCACATAAACTTCCAACTCTTCCATTCCGAACACGCCGGTCAACCCATAGTTACCCGAATAGTAAGTTTCGTTGATTTTCACTTTCAGGTAGCGATACGAAAGTCCGGTAATATCACAGTTCAACTGGATATAGTTCGGATCGGAGTCCTGGAAGAGGTCGTACTCGTCAACAGTCAGGTAAGTTTCTTCATCAAATGCAGGAGCCGTCCAACGCGATTCACGATCGAGCGTTGCCGATTCGTAAAACGATGAAATCTCGTCCCACTCAGCCTCCGGCGCATCAGTATCGTTTGTCCCGTAAAGCGTCACACTGTTCGGATAGAAAAACTGGTATTCGAGTTTCATTGTCATTAAGGTTCGCCCTGACGTGAAACTGTTCGGGATTTTAGCACTCAGGTGCGAGTAGATGCGAATCCAGGCAATCTCGTGCTCGTTTTGCAGGTCGAGCGTGATGACATTGTTTCCGTCAAATTCTGCTCCCGCTAACGATCGATAGCTGTAATCCTTCTTATCATCTCCCTTTAGCAAACATTGTGAGCCGCGAACATCACCATCGAACAAGTACATCCAGCCTCGTTTTTTCGTATCATTTTCTTCCGATGATCCCGAGAATCCAATGTTGCCCGAAGGGAACTGTCCTGCGTGAGAAACAGCAACATCTTCGAAGATTTTCTTTTTAACTACATTACCACGAGCATCTTCCGATTTAACAATCACGGTCACTGCATCTATCGACTCATCTTCCAGGTCGGCGTATTTTACGGTGTAGCCATCCGCTGCAAAAGGAAGCGAGCTCACCAAAAGCGAGTCAATCAGGTTGGTTTTCGGGTTAACACCAATGTAATAGATGTTGACGATCCCTTCAGCACGGCCTTCAAAAGCCGGATAACTCACACGGAATCCGTTCCAGTGCGGGTTCACTTCCAGCTCGTCGAACACACTGAATGCAGCACTCGACTTGGTATTGAAGGTGCGGGTCACGGTTTCGGAAGCATTTCCTTCAAGGTCAAGCAGGCTGATTTCAACCGGAACTTCAGTTTGTGCTTCATTGAATCCAAATAACTCCAGTTGGTTGTTTGTGTGTGTTCCCTTAACAACCAGCTCCTGTCCCTTGTAGTCCTTGTACTTGGCCTGAATACCGTAAATAGCGGTATTGGCGGGTAAGCTGTAATTCAGATACGCGCCTCCTTCGAACGGCTCGAACGAAACCGCCAAATCGGCCAGGTCAACGTCAAACAGCAGCTTCTCGTCGTCGGAACACGAAAACAAGAGGCTTGCCATGAATAAGATTAGAAAATATTTTTTCATCATTTTACTTTTTACTGTTGGTTAGTAAGAGCCTGCGTGTGCAGGCGTAAACTTGCGGCACATTACCAGCCCGGGTTCTGCACAACGTTTGCCCGCAGCACTTCCTCGTCTTCAATTGGCCAGAAATAGTCTCGTGGCGAGCTGAAGCGGTTGGATGTCCAGACTTCAACCGGTCCGTTGAACTGGTTGTAGAATTGGGCGCCTTTTTCACCCAGCACGTTCCATCCTTTTACCGGCTGCGACAGGTATTCGTGTGCAATTTTCCAGCGTTTCAAATCCCAGTAGCGTTGACCTTCGAAACACAACTCGATCATGCGTTCCTGGCGGATGATATCTCGCAGAGCCTCCTGGTTTTCAATTTTGGCCGGATTTTTAGCATACACTTCCCAGGCTTCCTGAATGTCGGGAACACCCGCGCGTTTGCGAATCACATTCAATGCTTCGTACACTTTCTCTGAAGGACCTTCGAATTCATTCCACGCTTCAGCTTGCATCAGGTAAACCTCGGCTAAACGCATTTTGGGGAATGGGGCAACCGGTTTGATCGCAGTTGTGCTTCGGTCTGTGTAGTTACTGCTGTGAACATGTTTCTTCACCCAATACCCCGTGATATTCAGTCGGTCGGTCGGTTTTACCACCAGCTCTTCAAAGCCGTTTCGCCCGCCACGGTAAGGTTCCATCACCATGTATTCGTCCTTGCGTTTCCACACACCACCGTCGAAACCAATGTTGGCATAGAAACGTGGCTCGCGACGCAAGTGCAGTTTCAGCACGTCTTTGTTCAGTGCCACAATGTTATTGTATCGGAAATCCGACTCGGAGCCAATTTCGTAACGACCCGAGAAATCCCAGTTTTTATCTTCGTCAATCGGCAAGCCGTTTTCGGTGTAGAAGAGCTCTACCATGGTCATCGTCGGACTCACCAAACCAATATTGTAGCTTGCTGAAGTTTCCAAAGTTTCGTCCACGCTTGAGAAACGTGGCAAACGAGTCATAATATCCGCTTCTACAAGTGAGTACGTTCCGTGTAATAGTTCATCCGATCCGAAGGCAATCGGCATGACTGAAAGTTGAATATCTCTCACCCGGTTCACCAACTCCGAACCTTCTGCGTTGTAACCGTCATACAACGATTTACCGCGTTGCTCGCAGAAAGCCACAGCTTCATCAGCTGCAATAGCTGCCCGCTCCCATTTTTTCGGATCGTAGTCGGCACTAAACAGTTGCTCACCATCGCGGTTTGTGAAGTTCGAATACCATGGATTACCGTTAAACAACGGACTGGCAGCCCACAGCAAAACCTTGGCTTTATATGCATAAACCGACTCGCGATTCAACAATCCTGCTTCGTACATGGGTTGTTCGGCAAAAGTTTGAATCCCCAATTCAATGGCTTCATCAAACAACTGAACGATGGTATTTACACAAGTATCAATAGGCGAGCGTGGCAGCTGCATTTCCTCCATTGATGCTTCCACGTCAATATTCTCAGGAACCAGGGTGATGGGGCCGTACATTTTCATCAGCTCGAAGTAGTATAGCGCTTTAATGGCTTTTGCACTCGCTTTGTACTCCGATTTTTCTTCCTGGGTCATGTTGTACACGTTGTCAACGTTCTCGATAAAGTCGTTACATTGACGAATCGCTTCGTAGTAATTTTGCGATGCTCCCCAGGTTCCCATAATTGGATTCGATGCGCTTAACGAACCGGTTGCAATATCGAAAGCAGGAATTGTAACCCCTCCCGAAAGTGTTGAATTTCGCAAGAGCTGCCCGGTTGTCATTTCGTCGCCCGCAGCCACACCCGGATCACGGAACATGGAACCAGAATTTAAATAGTATTTGTAGCATCCGTAGAAATAGCTCATGGCCGATTGCTTCTTCTCGAAGACCGACTCAAGGGTTCGGATATCGTCCTCGGGCACAACATCCAGGTACTTATCGCACGAGGTCAGCGCCAGAAGGCCAATCATGGAATATAGTATTCTCTTTTTCATCTCGTTATATCTTTTCAATTTTAGAAACTAATGTTACAGCCAAGGGAAAAAGACCGTTGGATCGGATAGTTAAATCCGCTTGATCCCAACTCGATATCCCACAGTTTGAAATCACTGATCAGGAACGGATTCGTTGCCCGGGCGTACAGTTTGAAATTGTCAATCTTGTATTTCTTAATCCAGTTTTTGCTGAGGTAGTAAGAAACTTCAATTTGCTTACAGCGCAGGAATTGTCCTTCGCGCATGAAATAGGTACTCTTGCGGCGCTCGGTATTGGCGTAATCTTCCTGCGGGTTGTGATAAACAATACTCTCAGTCGATAATTTAGGCCAGAACGAGTGATCTGCATGATTCTCTTCCGTCCAGTGCGAATCAGCAATCGCTGTCAACACAGCACGGTTGTTCACAAAAGGCGAAATTTGAGCCGGGTTGATGAAGAAGGTTCTGTTGCCTGCTCCCTGGAACGCCATCGAAAACTCGAAGCTCTTGTAGTGGAAGAATGCATTGAAACCGTAAATCAAGCGTGGTGTTTCCGGATACCCGGCCATAACAGCATCGTTGATATCAATTTTCCCGTTCTTGTCCACATCCTTGTAGCGAATGTCGCCGGGCTCTACGATTCCGTCCTGCACCGGAGCGTTGTCAATTTCATCCCAGTCCTGGAACAAACCTTCAGCGATGTAGGCAAAACTTTGCGAAATATCGTGGCCCACACGTTTCTGCCAATCAGGCTTGCCACCTGGTTCTTCCACTTCTTTGAAAGTTGCTTTGTTGTATGTGATTGTTCCGTTCAGGATCATCCATAAATCTGAGCTAAAGGCATGCTGAACTTTTCCCGAGAAATCGAAACCTTGCGACTTCACTTTACCGAAGTTATCCAGCGGTGGTTGAATTAAACCAACTGATGCAGGGATGGTATAGCGGTAGTCGTAAATGTTGTGGCGAACAGCATGGTAAGCATCCACGTTCATTTCGACGACACCTTTAAACAGTTTTACATCTAAACCGAAGTTCAATTGTTCATTGGTTTCCCATTTTGTATTTTCTTTCGCATAGCTGTTGACCACGATGTATGATTGGCCATATGAAGGTTCGCCAACCAGGATGTTGCCACCACCGTCAATATCTTCCAGGTAAAGGAAACGCGGGTCGTTAATTACACCGTCGTTACCAGTAATACCATACGACGCACGCAACTTGGCAAAATCCAACCAATTGCTTGCCGAGCGGAGGAAGTTCTCGCGCGAGAAAATCCACGCACCACCAACTGCAGGAAAGTAACCAATGCGGTTTCCGGCAGCGAAACGCTCTGAACCGTTCACACCCAAACTACCTTCAATAAAGTAGCGATCCTTGTAGCCATAGGTTGCACGACCGGCCAAACCAATGTTCCGGTAAGGTAAACTTCCCATCAGGTCGTCCGGTGCCGAGTCATCTTTCTGGCGGGCAGTAAAAGCGCCGGTAAAGCTGGTTTGATGTTCGCCCCAGGCAGCAGTGTGCAACACACGCAACTGGTAGTCCATGATGGTCTCAGCGTAGCTTCCGCTTAAACCGGTTTTTTTCGACAGCTTGTTATCTTCCTGTCCCGGATTCGACGCACTCAACCAGAATTCACCGGTTGCATAGTCGTATTTACGGAGTGTATAAAGTGCTGGCGTTGTGGTGTACACGTTATCGAAGTAACCAGTTTTAGTCAAGGCAACACTTGCACGCAACTCCAGGCCTTTAACAAAACTTGCCAGACTTTGAATGTATTCAAACTGGTTGATGGTTGAATATCTCACCCGGTCGCGATACCCTTTGTGAATTTCCGCGTATGGGTTGTCGATAATTCCGGTTTGGGAATCGATTCCGCGACCACCAAAACGGATGTGAGGCCAGCTGTACTCTTCGTCAGCCGGGTAAACCGGTGCGTAATCAACCGGGCTTGCGTTGAAAGCCAAAGCGTAAGCTGTTCTCACGTCAGCGACCGTACCGTGATAGTTGTCGTAGGTCGAGAACGAATTCATATTCAGCTTTGCGCTTTTATTCAGGTCGGCATTCAGGTTGACGCGGAAGTTGGTTTGCTTGTTCGAGATGTTACAATCGAACTGGTTCAACGGGTCTGTTTTGATCAAACCGTTGTTATCGTTGTGGTTCATCGAAACGTAGTACTGCACTTTTGCGCTACCACCACGTACATTCAGCCCGTAGTGATTGTTGATACTGTAATCTTTGAACAGAATGTCGTACCAGTCGTTGCCCGGGTTTACCCAGCTTGGGTAACGGGGATCGTTGGTCGCTTCGATACGCTCGTTCGAATAAACCGGCTGGTCGCTGATTCCGCGGCCCATAATAGCCTGGTTGAACAAGCGCATGTATTCTTTCGGGTCGACCACATCAATTTCATCGGTCGGGCGACTTAATATTTTCTCATAGTTGAAAGTAGTACGGATGTTTCCTTCTTTCCCTTTCTTGGTTTTTACATAGATGACACCGTTGGCACCGCGGGCACCATACATGGCTGTTGCCGAAGCATCCTTCATCACGTTGAATGACTCGATATCATCCGGGTCGATACGTGCCAGATCAAGCTTCGAAATTTCAATCCCATCCAATAAAATCAACGGGTCGATATTAGCTCCTGTTGCATACGAGGTAATCCCGCGAATGTAGAACTTGGTGTTCATTTCATCGTCAGTCAGCGCACCGGGTGCACCACCGGTGTTCCAGCCAATTACGCCGGAAATCTTTCCGGCAAAAGAAGAGGTCAGGTCACTGTCTGAACTTTTTAAGTCGCCGGATTTAACGGAAGTAATAGCCGATACCATGCTCTCTTTCTTTTGAGCACCAAATGCAACAACGGCAACTTCGTCAATGTCTTCCACTTCGGGCACCAGCTTCACATCGATTTTGGCTTTTGCTTCCACCAAAACAATCTGGCTCTTGTAGCCGATAAACGAGAAACGCAAAACATCGTCAGACTTGGCTTTCACGGTGTAATGACCGTCAGAATCAGTAACGACACCGCGTCCGGTTCCCTGCACAATGACGTTCGCTCCGGCAACAGGATTGCCTTTTTCGTCGACAACCTGCCCCTTCACGTCTTTCATTTCGTCCTGCTGAACTTCCTTCGGTTTGATGATGATCACATCGTCATACACTTCGTACTTCAGGTTGGTTTTGTCTAAAACTTTACCCAGCACCTCCAGAATTTCTTCATCTTCCACATCAATCGACACGCTCTGATATTTTTCAATATCCGCGTCTTTGTACATAAACGAAAGATTCGACTGTTTCTGAAGACTGGTAAAGATGCTCACCAGGCTTGCATTCTTCTCATTCAAACTAACTTTCGCCTGCTGCGCAGAACTGCTTAGGGCAAAAGTTTGAATAACTCCTACTAAGAGTAACCCGAAGGTTATCCTCATAATAAGAAGTGTTTTTTTCCATCTATCCCACCCGATGGGATAACTTAAACCATTCTTTTTCATAAATTTGCTCAAGTATTAATGTTACATTTTCCCATTGCAGTGGGAATTTTAAGAGGGGAATGTGTTGCAGCATTCCCTTTTTTAATGTTATTCAGTGATTGTTACTTTATTTCCACTTATCTCGAAATGAGCGACTTCAATCTTATCCAATAAATCGACAAAGGCATTAAACGTGTTAACCCGTTTAAACTTCCCGGTTACAACACTGCGCTTGATCGATTCGTCGCCAAATTCAACATCAAGGTCATACCAGCGCGCCAACTCATTCATCACGTCCACCAGCGGCTTACTCTTAAATATGTATTCGCCTTCTTTCCACGACACGAATTCGCTGACATCAACCGACTGCTTGCTGATACCAACAGTCGCAAAATCGAGGATTGTTTGTTCACCCGGACTAAGCAGCACACTGCCCAGCGCCATCGCATCAGGTGTTAGTGCAATGGAGCCCTCTACAAGTGTTGTTATTGCTCTTTCTTCTTCGGAATAGTTGCGCACGTTGAAAGCAGTGCCCAAGACTTTGATCTGCTGACCACCAGTTTTTACGATAAAAGGCTTCTCTTTATTCTTGGTAACTTCAAAATAGGCTTCGCCACTCACCTCAACGGAGCGTGTCGCTTCGTTAAAGACTGTAGGGAAGACCAGCTCCGACTCTGAGTTCAGCCAAACTTTGGTGCCATCCGCCAGTACCATTTGAAATTCGCCGCCGCGAGGGACTACAATACGGTTAATTTGAGCCTCAACAGCTTTCTCGTTCGAATAGGAAATCATTCCATGATCGGCTACCAGCGAAGTATTGTCTTTATAAATTGTATCGGTTGTGTTCTCGTCCAACTCGATGCGTTCGCCGGACGAGAAAAACAGCTGGGCCTTGTGGTTACCCGCTTCGATTGTGGCAACCTGTGGTCTTGGCTGGCGTTCAGTCTGCATGAAAACAACGACACCAATCGCCAGCGGAATTAAAATTGATGCGGCAACTGCGCTAAACCGCTTCCAGTTTAAAACACGAGTTTTAGCAACTGGCTTTTGCCGAATCGCTATTTTTCGTTGCAATTGTTGATAAGCTTTGTCCAAATCGACTTTAGACGAATGGCTTCGTCTTATTTCAAAATTCTCTTCCAAAAGTAAACTCTCAAACAACTGCTTATTCGAAGCCGATGCCCCAATCCAGGCGTCCAGCTCGGTCAGCTCAGTGTCAGTGATCTCACCTTTGATATATTTGACAATCAAAGCCGACTCTCTACTTTCATATTGTTTCATTTTACCCACTTATAAAACCATTTTGATTGGCTGTTATTCTTAGTACACCAAAAGGGGGAAAAGGGGGTAAACGTTTTTTACATTTTTTTATAAATTTTGTGAAAGCACAAACAAAATGTAGGATATTCGGCCCAAACGAGTAACCAAAAGTTTTTTCGCCCGTTTCTTTTGAGCCTTGATCGTTTCAACCGACAAATTCAGCTCCTGCGCGATTTCGAAAGCTTTCATTCCGGAAAGTGACAATTGATAAATTTTCTTGCACTGAGGTGGCAACGTGTTTAAAGTCTCTAGCAATTTCTGATAGACTTCTTCCCTGATCATATCGTGATTGAGGTCGAACTCAACAGTTTCTTCCTGAATTTCGTCCAACCGCTTCTTTTTAACAGCAGAATCTCTCAAAAAATTCAGGCAACGGTTTTTCACCGAACGGAATAAATACGATTTAAACTCATCCCCAAAACCATCCTTCCGCTCCCAAACATTCACGAACACCTCCTGAACGATATCCTCGGCATCGTCCGTGTCGCTCACAAAAGTACAGGCGTAATTAACCAGGGAAACATAGTAAGCACTAAACATTTCCCGGAATGACTTTTCGGAATTGAGATTAAAATTTTGCATTAACGCACAAACACTTCACACCCTTATAATCGTTCAAATCAGACGCATTTATCACACTAAACCAATGCCTTATCGTACAGAATGCTAACTTTTTTACATCCAAAATACATGCACAACATTTTTTCAGGCTGTGCCAATCACTCACTCTTCGGTTCTTATTTTTCCCTTGAGAAAACAGTCTTTTTTGCTTGAATGATAACGAAAGCGATACCGGCTCCCCCAAAACATCAACCGGCTTCATCCACGATAGAAAAGTCAACAACAGAACATAACCAGTCTTTTTGAACATACAGTTTCGTTGTCTACACACAACCGAACAAAAACTCAAAAATCACTGTTTCAGCCCATTCTCAACCCTTCTATCCCTTTCGTTATTTCCCCCCTTTTTTCTAAGCGCGCAATGATAAACAAAAAATTACACGAAACAACTGACAATAATTACCTAATTGAAAAAAGTGAAGTAGCGGGATTTTGCCTCCGGAGATTTCGGTAAAAACCAATGAAACCTGAGCATTCAAATTTTAGCAGATCATTTGAGCGATATCATTTTAACTTCCTCTTCCTTTCGTTATATTTGCTGACTACCGAAAAAACAAACGAACCCCAAATCGTTGCAGGCTTTAGCAAAGCCTTTCACCAAAACAAATAGCAATAACAGGCGGTCGATGACCCGAAAAAAGTGTTTATAGAATGATTAAAAGAATTAGTCTTGTATTTTTTGCGTTGGCATTTGCTTACGTTCAGGTGTTTGCCTGTACCAATTTTCTGATTACCAAAGGAGCCTCAGCCGACGGCTCGAGCATGATTACTTATGCGGCCGATTCGCACACCTTGTACGGCGAATTGTACCACCAGCCGGCAGCCGATCACCCGGAGGGCGCCATGAGAGATATTCACGAGTGGGACACCGGCAAGTTCCTTGGACGAATTCCGGAGATTGCACATACCTACAGCGTGATTGGCAACATGAACGAGCATCAGCTGGCCATTGGCGAAACCACCTTTGGCGGACGGTCGGAACTGCACACGCAGGAAGGCGCTATCATGGATTACGGAAGCCTGATTTACGTGGCTCTGCAACGTGCCAAATCAGCACGTGAAGCCATTGAAGTGATGACCAGCCTGGTGGACGAATATGGTTATTACAGTTCGGGAGAATCTTTTTCTATTTCCGATAAAGATGAAGTGTGGATTATGGAGATGATCGGCAAAGGCGAAGGCGAAAAGGGAGCTGTTTGGGTCGCCATGCGCATTCCCGACGGTTACATTTCGGGCCACGCCAACCAGGCACGGATTACCACATTCCCGCTGAGTGATTCGGATAACTGCCTGTATTCAAAAGACGTGATTTCCTTTGCACGCGAAAAAGGCTGGTTCGACGGCAAGAATAAAGATTTTAGTTTCTCGGATGTTTACGCACCGGTTGACTTTGGTGGTGCCCGTTTCTGCGAAGCTCGCGTTTGGGCAGGCTTCAATAAAGTGGCTTCAGGCATGGATCAGTATACCGAGTATGCCGAAGGAAAAGTTGAACACGGCGGCGAAAACAATTACGCATCCAACCGCATGCCATTGTGGATTAAACCCGACAAAAAGCTGACGGTGAAAGACGTGATGGAAATGATGCGCGACCACTTTGAAGGAACCGATCTGGACATGACTCAGGATATTGGCGCCGGACCTTATAAATTACCTTACCGCTGGAGAGGATTGACCTGGAAAGTTGACTCGGTTGAATATTGCAACGAGCGCGCGATTTCAACCCAACAAACCGGCTTCTCGTTTGTGGCACAATCGCGTGCCTCACTCCCCGATCCAATTGGCGGAATCCTGTGGTTTGGTGTCGACGATACTTACAGCACTTGCTACGCTCCCATGTATTGTGGTATTACAGAAGTTCCGGAGTGTTTCCGCGTTGGAAACGGCGACATGTTGACTTACTCGCCTACTTCGGCTTTCTGGACTTTCAACAAAGTAACCAACTTTGCGTACCTGCGCTACGGCGAAATGATTCAACACGTGCGCGCAACTCAAGCAACAATCGAGGGCAAATTCATGGAAACCACACCGGCTATTGATGCGGCAGCGAAAATGCTGTACGAAAAATCGAGCCCGGAAAAAGCCCGTGAGTTCCTGACCATGTACTCGGACAACGAAGCCAACAACATGACGGCCCAATGGGAAAAGCTGTTTGAATATTTGCTGGTGAAATACATTGACGGAAACGTGAAAAAAGAAAAAGACGGCGAATTCGAACGCAACGAATGGGGCATGCCGGCATCTCCGGATCAACCGGGCTACCCGGAATGGTGGTACGATGCTATTGTGAAAAGCACTGGCGACCACTTCAAGGTATTAGACGAAAGTGCACATTGATGCAATTTTCAGCCATTTAGAAACCCCAATGGCTGAAATTATTTCATCATAAATAGCTTGAAAGTTTTGATCGAATTCAATTTTTATTAATTTTGCGCAAAATTTATGCAATCTCTTATGCCACAACGGCGTAATATTGCCACTTAAAACATTTAATAAGATGGACTTAATTAAAGTAGCAGAACAAGCATTCGCAACTGAAGAGCAAGCAAAACAATTGCCTGAATTCGGTGCTGGCGATACCATTACTGTACACTACAAAATTAAAGAAGGTAACAAAGAACGTGTTCAGGACTTTCGCGGTGTAGTGATCCAGGTTAAAGGAACCGGTGTTACAAAAACCTTCACTGTTCGCAAAATGTCAGGTAACGTAGGTGTAGAACGTATCTTCCCTATGTCATCTCCATTCATCGATGGAATCGACATCAACAAAAAAGGTAGCGTACGTCGTAAACGTATCTTCTATTTGCGTGGCCTTACTGGTAAAAAAGCCAGAATCAAAGAAAAAAGAAGCTAATTTCAACTTTGAGTATATTAAAAAGGTCTCCAAACGGAGACCTTTTTTTATACCCAAACAGTTTACAAACAACCGAAAGCGTGATAAAAATCAAATGCAATTGAAGCGATATCCGCTATTTTCGGGAACTAAAATCTTGACCTATGCCATTCCTCCAAAAAGAAAAACTGTTCAGCCTCGGCTGGTTTAAGGACTACAGCTACATCACTATTGGCTCATTCATACTTGCGGTTGGGTTCGTCTTTTTCATTACCCCGCACAAAATCGTTCCCGGCGGCTTATTCGGTATCGCCATTGTTGTTCACTACTTGACAGCTGGCATGTTCGAACTCTGGCCCGACGGTTTCCCGATTGGTTTATTCAGTTTGCTGGTTAACATCCCGCTCACCATTGCCGGAATTAAAATTTTAGGCCCGCGGTTTGGTGTAAAAACGGTTGCCGGTTTTGTGCTTAGTTCCGTTTTCATCGACTGGGTTACCTACATGCGGATAGATGCTGAAGCGCCGCTCGTTCACGATGTATTGCTCTCCTGTATTTTCGGAGGTGTATTGATTGGCGTCGGTACTGGCTTAATTTTCAAATCACGCGCTACATCCGGCGGCTCGGATATCATTGCCATGATCATCGCGAAATATACCGGCATGCAACTCGGCCAGCTGATGATCTACGTCGACTCGGCCATTGTTTTGTTGGGTTTGGCTGCATTCCAGGATTGGCAAATTCCTCTTTACTCGTGGCTGGCCATTTACATCACCGGCAAAGCAATTGACGTAACATTGGAAGGGGTAAGCTACCACAAAGCACTTTTCATTATCTCGGCTAAACACGAAGAAATTAAAGAAAAGATATTGATAGACCTGGAACGTGGAGGAACCATCTTCCAGGGGCGTGGCATGTTCACCAACGAGGAAAAGCAAATTATTTACACCGTGGTCAGCCGGCGCGAAGTGGCTATTCTTGAAAAGTTTATCAGCCAGGTCGACCCCGACGCGTTCATCACGGTTATGGACACCCGCGAAATTTTAGGTGAAGGATTCCAATCGCTGAAACTCAAAGTCGACGATTAAAACGTAATTGTGTTCGGGCACATTTGGATGATTTTTTATAATTTTGATCATGTTCTAAAAATTACAATCCAAAGCATGAAAACCCGAGCCTTTTGCCTTTTAGCTACATTCATTCTCCTTTTTCATTCACTTTCAGCACAAAAAGTAGCCGTCGTACTCAGTGGCGGCGGTGCTAAAGGCCTGGCTCACATTGGAGTGATCCGCGCTTTGGAGGAAAACAACATCCCCATCGACTATGTCGCCGGAACTTCGATGGGAGCTATTGTGGCTGGCTTGTATGCTGCCGGGTACACGCCCGACCAAATGGAGGAGCTCTTCAAATCGGATCAGTTCAAATTTTGGTCAACCGGCAAAATCCAGGAAGAGTACCGCTACTACTACAGCAAGCTGGAAGAATCGCCGGCATGGCTGAGCCTCGACGTTAAAAAGCGCGACAACAAGCTCAAGATTATTTTTCCGACCAACATCATCCCCGAAGGACAGATGGATTTTGCGTTTATGGAGCTTTTCGCAACGACAAATGCAGCCTGTAACTACGATTTCAACAAGCTGTTTGTGCCCTTTTTCTGTGTAGCTACCGATGCTTATAACAACACCGAAGTCCAGCTCAGCTCAGGTGATCTTGGCGAAGCAGTGCGAGCATCGATGACAATACCATTCTATTTCAAACCCATTGAAATAGACAGCACTCTGGTCTTCGACGGTGGATTGGTTAACAACTTCCCGGTAAAAAACGTGCTCGACACCTTCAACCCGGATGTCATTATCGGGCACAAAGTGGCCAGCAATGCCGCTCGTCCCGGCGAAGATGACATCATGGGACAGATTGAAAACCTGTTGATGAAAAAAACCGATTACGAGATCCCGAAAGACAAGGGAATCCTGATCGAATCAACTTTCGACGATATTGGGCTACTCGACTTTGATAAAATTGAGCAGATTGACCAGGAAGGATACGACCATACCATGGCGTTAATCGACAGCATCAAAGGACGGATAAGCCGACGCGTACCGATTGACGACGTCATGAAACGCCGTGAAAAATTCAACAAGTGCAAACCGAAATTAAAATTCCAAAACGTACAGGTTGAAGGTGTCCGCGATCCGCTGCAACGGAAATATATCATCATGAACCTGAAACACCGCTCCGACACGATTGGCATTGAGGAGCTTCGTCAACAATATTTTAAACTGGTATCCGATCCGCAAATCAAGTCAATACGGCCGGTATCTTTTTATAACCCGCACACCGGATTTTTCGACCTTCACCTTCGCGTAAAACCGAATAATCAGATGGAAATTCAAATAGGCGGCAATGTATCCACCAAGCCGATCAACCAGGGTTTTCTGAGTCTCGATTATCGTTTCTTTAAAAACCGAGCCTACACGTTGAGTACTAACATTTATTTCGGGCGTTTTTACAACTCGGTGAAAGTTGGAGGAAGAATTGACTTTCCGTCAAAATTACCGATGTATCTGTCGGGTTACCTTACCTTTAACCGATGGGAATACTACCCCACCGAAAGTGAATTCTTTTTCCCCACAGCCTCACTACCAACCGTCGTCTTGGATGAAAATAACCTGCGTTTTGAGCTAGGAGTTCCCGTTGGTACACGAGGTAAATTAATGCTTCGGAGTAGCTTCAACAATGAAAATGAAAAATATTACCTCAGCTCCCTGGTATTAAAAGATGACAAAGCCGACGAAACGGCTTTCAAAACCTTTGCAAGCGCGCTTGTTTTCGAAGAGAACAGTTTCAACAACATTCAGTTTGCCGACGAGGGAATCGCCAGCCAGCTTGGTCTGACATTTGTCACCGGCGAAGAAAAATATTCTCCGGGAACGACCTCCTCGGAAGCAGGCCTGTCGAACGCGAGCGACGGACACTCGTTCTTGCGTTTTCACGGGCTGTACGACAACTATCTTCCGCTAAGCCACAGGTTCACCTTGGGGGTATACGGTGAAGGAACCTACACCAACAAAAATCTGTTTTCAAATTACGCGGCTTCCATTTTGTCCGCACCTTCGTTTGAACCGACGCCCTTCAGTAGATCACTTATCATTAGCGATTTCAGAGCAAACAGTTTTGTTTCCGGGGGGCTTAAATCGATTTTAAGGCTGGGCGACCAACTTCATTTACGGGTAGAAGGCTACGGTTTTCTTCCGCTGCAAGCAATTAAAGCCAATGACGTTTATGCGCAATATCAGGACTTTGATTTCGGTGAAACGAAGTTCATGGGCTTGGGAGGTTTGGTTTACCAATCCGCGATTGGACCGGTTAGCTTAACTGCAAACTATTTTGAAAATGCGAGCACCAAATGGTTCGTCGTTTTCAGTTTCGGATATGTATTATTCAACAAACGCGGCTATTAGCCGCGTTTGTTGTGAATCTCTTTTTATTTTTTGCGGTACAACCGTACCCAGTCAACTTCAAAATGGTGAGGCAATCCCTGCGGTGGTTCAACCACAATGGAGCTCATGTTGATCCGAAGCGGGACATCCGGCACCGCTTGCTGAACGCTGTAAATTTCGTGGTTGTTAATTTTCCAGCTAATGTGCCCTTGGCCCCATTCAATTCTGAAAATATAGAACTGTCCGGCAGACAGACCTCCCAGCGATTCGTGCTGCGAGCCTTTGTCCTGGCTAACACCAAAACGGCAAACCGTTCCGGCTTCCAGCAAATTCAAACGATAGCTGTTCTTGTCGTCCGACAGGTAGAACAGATCGACCAGCTGTTTATTGGGTTGGTACTTGATTTTCGCTTCCAGCACGCCACTTTTCGCGTGGAAACTTTCGGCGCTGCTCAGCAAACCGGCTGAATAATCGAAACTAACCGGGCTGAATCCAACCGGAAAATTCCAAACCAACGAATCGGTTTTCTCGTACTTCACTGTCAATTTAAGCGAGCTGTTATCCTGCAAAACGTTTTCACCGTTGGTGTAGCCCTGCAAATCGCCAGCCTTAGAAAAGTTTTTCCCTACGGTCTGATCAGCCAGTTGGCTAATCGGTTTCCATTTGCTTTCGTCCAGTTTACCGCCTTCGAAATGATCTTCCAGCAACAGTTCGTGACTCACAAAGAAATTGAACTCATCGGATTTCTTGTATTTCTCATAAACTTTGAAACGTTCCTCACTTTTCAACTCCTGGTATTTCTTTTCTTTTTGATAGGCCTCTGTTTTTTCCCAGCGATTCGGGTCTTCCAAAAATTCCTTTTTGGCTTTAAAAGCGTCTGATTCAACCTCGGCTTTCAATTCCTCGTAGCGAATCCGCTTCGGAGAGTTGACCATATCCTTGTAGTTCTTGTAGGATTTCGCTGCCGGGAACTCGGTCCAGAACATCACATCTGCTGACTTCGATAGTTCCTGATAGCTCTGGTATTTTTTGTAAGCTTCAGTTTCTTCAAAGGTTGCAACGCCGCCTTTTCCTTCACCGCTTTTAAAAGCCGCTTTATCCGCATCGTACTTTTTACTCTGGATGTAATCCTTCAGCTGAATGAACGTTTTGATTTTGTCGCTCTTCTCCAGCTGCTGGTATTTTTGAAAATCGGCAGAATGCTGTGTTACATAAAAATCCTTCAATTGGCTGTCGGCTTCCAGCTTCTGATATTCATTGATCAATTTAGACTCTTCGCTTCCCGCAAACTTCATCGACATGGTTTCGGAACGCTCTTTTTTAAACGCTTCCGAGTTTACAAAATGGTCCAGTTCCTGGTACAATTTCAGATCCTCCGAATCCTGAAGGCCAATATATAACTGATAATCAGACCACAGATTATCCCGTTTACTTTCTACCTTAGCTGTATTTTTAAGGCCTTTGAAAGTGCTGAGAAAAAAGAGTTTAAATGACATCTTCTATGATTTTAGATATGTTTTAGTTCTGTTAAAAATAATAATAAAAATATACTGATCGACTTTTTTCAGATCTCCGTGAAAAAGCTTATTTTCATCGTTCAAATTTTAAAAGCATGCTCAATATGAAAGTCAAAAGAATCATTCTGCAATTCTTATTGATCTTTAACTTTTTCCTCTCATCCCCGGTTTTTGCACAGAATTTCTTCAATACGGACTACGATCCTGAAAAAACATATATTCTGCTGACACACCCCACTATTGAGAATATTGAAACTATTCGTTACTTAATCGACAAGCGTTTGCTGTTTGTAGGAGAAACGGAATTTATTGGAATTTATTTTTATGCTGAGCGATATGATTATTCACAAACAATCCGATACATTCGCGACAACAACCTTGAAAAGTTTCACCTACAACGACTTACAGGCACTTTAACGATTGACAATATTTTCGAACCAAACGATTTCACCAACAATTTCGACATCATGTTCAGCCAGTCGAAAGGGGTTTTCCTCTTTGGCGGGCCCGATATACAACCCGAAGCATACGGCGAAGAAAAGACCTTATCGGAAGTCACTGATCCTCAGCGACACCTCATGGAACTGTCTCTGGTTTTTCACTTGCTGGGGAGTAACAAAAACCCCAATTTTACGCCTTTTCTGGAGCGAAACCCGAAGTATTTTGTGATTGGTTTCTGCCTGGGCATGCAAACGATGAACGTTGCCACCGGCGGCACCATGATCCAGGATATCCCCTCGGAACTCTATAATTCGAAAACTCCGCAGGAAATCGTGCAACTCGATCGGGATAACCTGCACCGCAATTACTGGCAGGAAATCTTCGACAATCCGCAACTCACGTCTTTCAACTTCCATCCGCTAAGGCTGGAAATCGGCAGCTTTTTCCAGAAAGAAGTGGGCTGGAAGAGCAATATTTCGCCCAAAGTGCTCAGTTCGCACCACCAGGCTGTTGAGAACCTGAACGACTGCTGGGAGATTACTGCCCGCTCTATGGACGGCAAAGTGATTGAAGGTATTCGCCATAAAAAATACCCCAACGTTTTCGGAGTGCAGTTCCACCCCGAGGTTTCCTCACTTTACGAAGACAAAGAACAGTACAAATTTTCGCCGCGCGACATCCCCGAGACCTATCACCAAATGATTGGGAAAGACGGCTACAAATTCCATAAACTTTTCTGGAAACGGGTTTCCAAAGCTGTAAATTAAAGGCTGACGAAAGCTATTTCTTTTCTTTAAAAAGTTCTATTTTTGCAGCTCAAAATTTTGAGCTATAGAATGCTGTGTTGTTGTTTTTGCTGAAAAGCGCAACACAACGCAAAAATAAATCACCGTTTATGGGTTTTAAAGAAGAAATTAAACGTCGCAGAACGTTCGGTATTGTTAGTCACCCGGATGCCGGGAAAACCACATTGACTGAAAAATTGCTGCTTTTTGGTGGAGCGATTCGTGTTGCCGGGGCTGTAAAAAGCAACAAGATAAAAAAAGGAGCTACTTCCGACTTCATGGAAATTGAGCGCCAGCGTGGTATTTCCGTGGCCACATCGGTTATGGGGTTCGAGTACCGCGATTACAAAGTCAACATTCTGGATACGCCGGGTCACCAGGATTTCCAGGAAGATACTTTCCGGACACTGACCGCCGTCGACAGCGTAATTATCGTGATTGACGCCGCCAAAGGGGTGGAACCTCAAACGGAAAAACTGATGAATGTTTGCCGTATGCGCAAAACGCCGGTCATGGTGTTCATCAACAAACTCGACCGTCCGTCGCGCGATACCTTTAGCTTGCTTGACGAGATTGAGGAACAGCTGAAATTGAAAACCCGTCCTTTGAGTTGGCCAATCAACAGTGGTGCCGATTTTAAAGGAGTATATAATATTTACAAGAGAAGTCTGAATCTTTTTGATGCCGATGTTCAGGAAATTCAACCGGCCATCAAGTTCGAAGATGTGAATGATCCGACACTGGAAAACCACATTGGAAACGACGCCATTGAATTGCGTGAAGAGCTGGAACTGGTTGAAGGCGTTTACCCGGAATTCGATCGCGAAGCCTACCTGGCAGGCGAACTAGCTCCTGTTTTCTTCGGGTCAGCCTTGTACAACTTCGGGGTTCAGGAGTTGCTGGATGCTTTCGTGGAGATTGCACCAAGCCCGAAACCAAGCTTCTCAGAAGAGCGTGAAATCAACCCGGAGGAAGAAGGCTTGACCGGATTTGTCTTTAAGATCCACGCCAACATCGACCCGAACCACCGCAGCCGGATTGCCTTTGTGAAAATTTGCTCGGGCCGTTTCGAGCGGAACGCCGTTTACAAACACATTCGTACCGGCAAAAACATGCGGATTTCGAGCCCAACCGCTTTCATGGCTTCTCAAAAAGAAGTGATTGACGAAGCATTCCCGGGCGATATCATCGGGGTGCCTGATACCGGCAACCTGATTATTGGCGACACCATTACTTCGGGCGAGGACGTGCATTTCAAAGGCTTGCCAAGTTTCAGCCCCGAAATGTTCCGCTACATCGAGAATGCCGACCCGATGAAATCGAAGCAGTTGGCAAAAGGAGTTGACCAGTTGATGGAAGAAGGTGTTGCCCAGTTGTTCACCAGCCAGTTCAACGGCCGTAAAATTATCGGAACGGTTGGACAGCTTCAGTTCGAAGTAATCCAATACCGCTTGGAGCACGAATACGGCGCAAAATGTCGCTTCGAAACACTACCGATGCACAAAGCCTGCTGGATTGAGTGTGACGACCAAAAAATGCTGACTGAATTCAAAAAACGGAAACACCAGAAAATGGCCGTTGACAAACGTGGCCGTGACGTGTTTATGGCCGACTCGGGCTTCATCCTGCAAATGGCTCAGGACGAATTCAAGGATATCAAGTTCCATTTCACCAGCGAATTTTAGGTAGACAAAAACGACACTATATTGAGGGTTTCACTTCCGGGTGAAGCCCTCAATTGTTTTTAGCAAGCAAGCCACGAGTCACAGTTCCGTATCAGCAGGGGTAGGACATTAAAAAAGTAAGTTCGAGCCTTTCTAACCCGGGTTGGCAAGGCAAAAAAACAGGTTCGAGACTCTCCAACCCGGGTTGGGAACTCAAAAAAGTAGGTTAGCAACCTTCTAACCTTGGTTAGAGACTTTAAAAAGTAGGTTGGCGAGGCAAAAAAACGGGTTAGAACCTCCGTACCCCGGGTTAGCACGTTAATAAAGTGGGGTAGCAAGGCCGTACCCCAGGTTAGCGCCTTAAAAAAGCAGGTTAGAAGCTCTGTACTCACCTGCCCCTCGTTTGAGCGCTAGCGGTAACGAGGGGCTAGCTGTATTGAGTTTGTAACTCACTTTACATGGTGGTTCGAACATGCACAAATCCTTTTTCCCCTGCATAGTCTCTGGCCGAACTATAAAGATACTCTTCTGCTCGGTAAACGATCATTGCCCTGACCGGATTTTCGTGTGTATAATTAATCCGTTGGTCAATCAAATTTGAATTATCCAACAAAATAGCGTGGTTAGTTTCCTGCCAAAATTTGTATGTTTTCACCCGGTTATCAAACTTGCCCGCATACCGGAAACGGTAAAGCATCCACTCTTTTCTGCTTTCCGTTTCTTTCTCTATCATCTTCAAAATGCTTTTGGCTGTAAACTTTTTAAAATCCCGGATGATATCACTTATTCTGAAACCTTCCTTTGCCCGACAAACCAAATGAACGTGATTTGACATCAGACACCAGGCATATACCTCCAAACCTTTATTTTCGATGCAGTAATTAAACGAATCGGCTATGACAACTTTATATTCCTTTCGCGTAAACACATCGATCCAATCTTCAACTGTGAATGTTAAAAAGTAAACGGCATTTTGATCGGTGATAAAATAGTTATCGGCAGACATTTTTAGCAACAATATATGGCAAAATACTCAGCAGTACAACATATCTGCTAACGGGCGTTACAAACGCCCAGTAGCAAACCCCTCGTCACCGCTAAAGCTAAGACGAGGGGTAGTGGTGCCCTCAAATGCTTTCTCATTAACAAACTCACAACCAAGGCCAAAGCATTTCTATCATCCAAATATAACACGCGCTTTTTGTTTAATTGAATAGAATTGCTTTATATTCGCAAAAAATTCAGCGCTGACCAAATGACTGACTTTTATCATAGCGACCTGTTTTCGTACCTGGTTTTGCCCGTCCTGATTGTGCTGGCACGCATCAGCGATGTAACTGTAGGAACCCTCCGAATCGTGATGGTTTCCAAAGGTCAGAAACGGATCGCTCCCCTACTCGGATTCTTCGAGGTCATCATCTGGCTGGTGACCATGAGTAAAATCATTCAGAACATCGACAACTGGGTGGCTTATGTTGCCTACGGTGCTGGTTTCGCTGCAGGCAATTACATCGGGTTGATTCTGGAAGAAAAACTAGCGGTTGGTATCGTTCACCTTCAAATTATAACCCGCACCAACGCCGACAACCTGATTGCCAAACTTAAGGCCAAAGGTTACGGAATAACCTACCACGATGCTTACGGAGCGAATGAAAAGGTGGCTGTTATCTATTCCATTATCAAGCGGGTTGACATTGCCGAGGTAATTGAAACCATTCGTACCTACAACCCGAATGCTTTCTACTCCATCCAGGAAGTTAAGTTTGTGAACAAGGGCGTTGAGTCGACCGTCCGATCGATGGAAGGCTGGCGAAAAAGCAAATAAAGGCCCTTCAAAAGCCTCCTCATTTCCTATCAATTCTACTCCGGAACAAATCCAAAAAACGCTTTTCCCGTATCCTCAAAAAACTGAACTTATGATTTCGTATTAATGGCGAATTTTCAGAAATAAAAACTTAAAAAAATTGTTAGCATCATTTCAAATTCGTCAAAAAATCAATCACGAATGACCATTTCTTCAATAATATTGTGATCTTTGTCATGCTTTAAAAAATCGAATTATTATTAGGCACTTTTCTAAATTATACACACATGTTTAAGATTCAAACCTTAAATAAGATTGACCCAAAAGGGTTGCAAAATTTTCCGCTGGATCAATACGAAATTGCCAGCGAGTTTTCGAATCCTGACGCAATTGTTGTGCGCAGTCAGGCAATGCACGACATGGAGCTTGCAAAGTCGCTGAAAGCGATTGCCCGTGCCGGAGCTGGGGTAAACAACATTCCAATCGAAAAATGCACAGAAAACGGTATCGTCGTTTTCAATACACCGGGAGCAAACGCTCACGCAGTAAAAGAATTAGTAATTGCGGGAATGCTTTTATCGGCACGCGGTATTGCACCGGGTATCGAATGGGCAAAAACCCTGATTGGCAAAGGCGACGAAGTTCCTGCATTGGTTGAAGCCGGCAAGAAAAACTTCGGTGGAAACGAAATCCGTGGCAAACGTTTGGCTGTTATCGGTCTGGGTGCTATCGGTGTTTTGATCGCTAACGCTGCACAGGCATTGGGCATGGAAGTTTTGGGTTACGACCCTTACCTTTCGGTAAAACAAGCTTTGCGTTTGAGCCGTAATGTGAAACGTGCTGAAGGCATCGAAGTGTTGTTGGCCAGCGCTGACTACGTAACGATCAACATTCCGCAAACAGCAGAAACAAAAGGCTACATCAACAAGGACAAAATCAAGATGATGAAAAACGGTGTTCGCATCCTGAACTTTGCCCGTGGTGGTCTGGTAAACACTGCTGATATGGCTGCTGCTTTGGAATCAGGAAAAGTAGGTTGCTACGTAACTGACTTCCCGGACGAAGCTACCTTGAAAATGAAAAATGTGATCCCAATTCCTCACCTGGGAGCATCAACTGAAGAATCGGAAACCAACTGTGCCATCATGGCTGTTGACCAGGTTCGCGACTACCTTGAAAACGGTAACATTGTGAACTCAGTAAACTTCCCTGAAGCAACAATGGACCGCACAGGTTCTCCTCGTTTGGTGATTGCCAACAAAAACATCCCGACAATGGTAAGCCAAATCTCAAGCCTGCTGGCTTCTGAAGGTTTGAACATTGCCAACATGTTGAATAAAAACAGAGCAGACATTGCTTACAACATTATCGACCTTGACGGCTCATGCCCTGGTGCTGACTTAGCAGACAAGCTGAAAAGCATCGAAGGAATCATCATGGTTCGCATCCTGCCATAATGTTGACTCGATAAATCTTATTCGGATACCGGTATCTTAAGCAATCACGCGAAAAGTACCGGTATCTTTTTTTTAAGACTTCTTTATCCGGGAATTATTTTAAATTTGCATTTATCGTCAAAAATCATAGATCAAATTTCTGGCAAAAAAATTAATTAAATCATGAGTAACAAGTTGATTGAAAGAGCTGCTGATAACGTACGTATTTTGTCTGCAGCTATGGTTGAGAAAGCGAAATCCGGCCACCCGGGTGGTGCCATGGGCGGTGCTGATTTTGTAAGTGTTTTATTTTCTGAATTTTTGAATTATGACCCGAGCGATATGACTTGGGCCAACCGTGACCGTTTCTTCCTGGATCCGGGACACATGTCTCCGATGTTGTACTCTATCCTGTCGTTGACCGGAACTTACAGCATGGACGATTTGAAAAACTTCAGACAATGGGGCAGCGTAACTCCGGGTCACCCGGAAGTAGACGTGGCTCGCGGTGTTGAAAACACATCGGGACCTCTTGGACAAGGACACACAATGGCTGTTGGTGCCGCCATTGCTGAGCGTTTCCTTGTAGCTCGTTTCGGCGAGTGGATGGCCCACAAAACATACGCATTCATCTCGGATGGTGGTGTTCAGGAAGAAATCTCTCAAGGAGCCGGACGTTTGGCTGGTCACCTGGGATTGAGCAACCTGATCATGTTCTACGATTCAAACGACATCCAGTTGTCGACTGAAACCAACGAGGTAACCAACGAAGACACTGCTAAAAAATATGAATCCTGGGGATGGAAAGTTTTGACCATCGAAGGAAACGATATTGAAGCAATCCGTGGTGCATTGCACGTAGCTCACGCAGAAGCTGACAAACCAACCCTGATCATTGGTAAAACAATTATGGGCAAAGGTGCTGTTACAGCTGAAGGTGCAAACTACGAACGTAAATGTGCTACTCACGGTATGCCGTTGGGTGAAGCTGGTGCATCACTGGAAAAAACCATCGTTAACCTTGGTGGTGATCCTGAAAACGCATTCGTTATTTTCGACGAAGTACAAGCGATGTTCGATGCCCGCAAAGCAGAATTGATCGCTGCTGCTGCCGAGAAAAAAGCGGCGCAAGCTGAATGGGCAAAAGCAAATCCGGAATTGGCTGCTAAATTCGAGAAATTCTTCTCGAAAGAAACACCTGATTTCGATTTCAGCAAAATCACTCAAAAAGCAAATTCTGCAACCCGTGCCGCTTCATCAGCTGTATTGGCTGCTTTTGCCGGTGAAGTTGAAAACATGATCGTTTCTTCTGCCGACTTGTCAAACTCAGACAAAACAGACGGCTTCCTGAAGAAAACAACTTCATTCAAAAAAGGTGATTTCAGCGGTTCATTCCTGCAAGCTGGTGTAGCTGAGTTAACAATGGCCGCTGTGATGAACGGTATCGCATTGCACGGCGGTGTAATCCCGGTTTGTGCAACCTTCTTTGTATTCTCCGACTACATGAAACCAGCAGCCCGTCTGGCCGGTTTGATGCAGTTACCAGTTAAATATGTATGGACACACGACGCATTCCGCGTGGGTGAAGATGGTCCTACTCACCAGCCGGTTGAGCAAGAAGCTCAAATCCGTCTGATGGAAAAACTGAAAAACCACCACGGACAAAACTCAATGTTGGTATTGCGTCCGGCCGACTGTGAAGAAACAACAGCTTCATGGAAACTGGCTTTGGAAAATACTTCAACTCCAACTGCGTTGATTTTGTCTCGTCAAAATATCACCAACCTGCCTTCAAAAGGAGATCGCTACAGCGAAGCTTTGCAAGCTGAAAAAGGTGCTTACATCGTAACTGATTGCGAAGGAACGCCAGATGTGATCTTGTTGGCCAGTGGTTCAGAAGTGAGCACATTGGTTGCCGGAGCTGAACTTTTGGGAAAAGACGGTGTGAAATGTCGCATCGTGTCTGTTCCTTCTGAAGGTTTATTCCGCTCACAAAGTGCAGAATACCAAGCTGAAGTTCTTCCTGCAGGTATCAAAAAATTCGGTATGACTGCCGGTTTGCCTGTAACTTTGGAAGGATTGGTTGGCGCTGATGGTAAAGTGTTCGGTCTGGAATCATTCGGATTCTCGGCTCCTTACACGGTACTGGACGAAAAACTTGGGTTCAACGGACAAAACGTCTACAACCAGGTAAAAGAATTGTTAGTGATGGCATAATTGCCCGATAACGATAAAGAGAAAGGCCGGATATTCCGGCCTTTTTTATTTCATTTCAGTGTCGATATTCGATTAACCAAAAACAACTTTCAGCCAGGCCTGGGCCATCAGCTGCGCGCCCGCCATCGATGGATGAACACCATCGGGAGACCAATAGGCAGCAGGTGCATGTTTCAATGCCTCTTTGAATAGTGTGTGGTAAGGTACCCAAGCTGTTTTAAATTCGTCGGAAATTCGTTTGGCAGCTTCGCGGTAAGGCGTAAACTCATCTTGCCAACCTTCGCCAATAGCAGTGCCGCCATCAATCGAAAAGGGTTCGCAAACGACCAGTTTTACATTGGGGAATGAATCCAAAGTTCGCTTCAGCAATGCCCTAAAGTCAGTCTCGTAAACCTCAACCGTACCATCGTATTTTCCGTTGCGCTTGTGCCAATAGTCATTCACTCCGATTAGAATACTCAGCAGCGCAGGTTTCAGATCCAGGCAATCCTCTTGCCAGCGATCTGCAAGCTGGTAAACCTTATTCCCGCTAATTCCACGGTTATAAATCTTCAATTGCTCTTCCGGGTTTTGTTCCAATATTGAAGCGGCTGCCATCAGGGCATAGCCGGTTCCAAAAGAACTTGCGTCGTTTGCAAGCTGGCGCTCCCGATTCCGCCCGGCATCGGTAATTGAATCACCTTGAAAAAGAATCACGTCACCAGTCGAAAGTTCTTCTGCTTTCTTCTTGGGCGAAGCGCTCACCGTTTCGGAAACAATCATCGGGATAGCAGCAATTCCCGCTGCCTGAACTGCAGAGCTCTTTAAAAAGCCTCTTCTCGAAAATTTCATAATCTATTGGTTTTACCAGCGTGTTCGCCGGGGGTGAATAAACTTTGCGTTTAAATTACTGATTAATTCCCGAACTCAGTTTCAATTCACTCAAAATGAAGGCACATCTTTCCTCCAACGAGCAAAGTGGAACATCAACCAGCCGGTATCCCAAATCATTGTACGTTTTACAAATCATTTCATGGATCCGACAGGCTTCGTCAAACGACTCGGTTCGAACTTCATCCTGAACATAGATTTCGTTCCAGGGAGGACAAATGAAAACAACCGGGAAATACTGATATTCCGAAGCCAGTGACTTTAATATTGCGGAGGGCTCGAAACCTCGAAACGAAGCAAAAGCGAGCTGATCCGGAATTCCCCGATCGACGAAAGCCCAATCCACGCCATCAACCGACTCCCAAAAGTCAATCCGCCGTTGGGAAACGGCCTGCTGAAACGCGCGCCTATTTTTCCAGGGTAAAGTCTCTCCCCCAGTTTCCATCTGCTCGCCGATTATTTCCCGAGCTGCTTCGCCACCGACCTGAAAACCTTTTACAGACAACGCTTCGATCAAACTTGATTTTCCAAATCCGGGACCTCCGGTTATCACTACAATGTTTTTTCGCATTTCCGATTTATTCCTGTCATGTAAATTTAATCTAAACTGCGACTTTTACCGACTAATTTAAAATCATTCTACACGGTAAAAACCACGAAAAAAAGACACCAAAATATCCGATTTTATAATCTTTTTAATA
Source organism: Mangrovibacterium diazotrophicum (assembly GCF_003610535.1). NCBI lineage: Bacteria > Pseudomonadati > Bacteroidota > Bacteroidia > Marinilabiliales > Prolixibacteraceae > Mangrovibacterium > Mangrovibacterium diazotrophicum. The sequence continues at coordinate 201,817 of NZ_RAPN01000006.1, forward strand.
CGAGCTACTTACAACCATCTCCCTTGTTTCTGAAATGAACAAAAAGCACTTAACTTATCACTTGACTTTCAATCGTTTAAAAAATTTAACAACTCACTATTACACGGAAAATAAATATTTTTTCTACATTCGCAGACAATATCGTGTACGAACACGATTTTTTTAACATGAATCCCGTGTACGAAAACGGAAGAATTAAAAAAATAAACCAAGAACATGGAACTGAATAGAACAAACGTTGAAAATGCTGCGAAATACCCAAGTCGCATCTTACAATTTGGAGAAGGAAACTTTTTACGTGCTTTTGTTGATTGGATCGTTCAAAAAATGAACAACGAGATCGACTTCAATGCAGGTATCGATGTAGTACAACCGCTTCCGAACGGAATGGTTGATTTGCTGAACAAGCAAGATGGTCTTTACCACGTTTACCTGAAAGGTATCAAAGAAGGTAAACCAGTAAAAGAATTTGAATTCATTCAATGTATTAATAAAGGAATCAATCCTTACACTGAGTTTGAAGTTTACAAAGCTGCGATCCTGAATCCGGAATTGCGTTTTGTTGTTTCAAACACAACTGAAGCTGGTATCAGCTGGGACGAAAACGACAAGTTGGATATGCAACCTCAAAACTCGTTCCCGGGTAAAGTTACTGCCCTGTTGTACGAACGTTTCAAAGCGTTCGAAGGTGCTGCCGACAAAGGTTTGATTTTCTTCACTTGCGAATTGATCGACCGCAACGGCGACATTTTGAAAAAATATGTACTGAAACACGCTGAAAACTGGAACCTTGGTGCTGACTTCATCAACTGGGTAAACACAGCTTGTGCTTTCTGTAACACACTAGTTGACCGCATCGTTCCCGGATTCCCGAAAGATGATATCAAGGATATTCAAGCTGAATTGGGTTACGAAGACAACCTGGTTGTAGTTGGCGAGTATTTCCACTTATGGGTAATTGAAGGTCCGGAATGGGTAGCTGCTGAATTCCCGGCTGACAAAGCAGGTTTGGAAGTGAAATTCGTAAAAGATATGACCCGCTTCCGCGAGCAAAAAGTTGCTGTACTGAACGGATGTCACACTGGTAGCTACGCAGTATCGTACCTGTATGGTATTGAAACTGTTCGCGAAGCTTACGAAAGTTTGGAAGTTGGTAACTTCATGAAAGAAATGGTTTACGAAGAAGTTCTTCCGGTATTGGACGGTACTGAAAAAGAATTGCAAAAATTTGCCGGCAAAATCCTGGAACGTTTCTCAAACCCATTCATCCGTCACCTGTGGCAAAGTATCGCTTTGAACGCGATGTCGAAATGGGAAACACGTAACCTTCCTTCATTGTTAGGTTTCGCTGAAAAACACGGCATGTTACCACAAAAATTGGTTTTCTCGCTGGCTGCAATGATTTCATACTTCAAAGGAGAAACTGAAGGAAATACTTACACCGTACAGGATGACCAATGGATTTTGGATTTCTACAAAGAAGCTTGGGCTGAATGCGACGGACGTCCGATTTCAATTTACCAATTGGTTGAAAAAGTATTGAAATTGGAAAAAGTTTGGAAACAAGACCTGAATAATGTTCCAAACCTGACATTGACTGTTAGTCACTACTTATTCCTGATTCAGCAAGTTGGTATGAAAAAAGCTGTCAAAGCAGTATTGGATGCCAACAACCCATTGATGAAAATCACGATCGAAGAAAAAGCTAAACAAGAAGTAGCTAATAATTAATAATCAATAAAAAATAAACGACCGGTAAAATGGCAAATTACATCAAAATTAACCCGCTGGACAATGTCATTATTGCGTTGAAGGATTTTAGCAAGGGAGAAATAATTGACTTGGAAGGCACACCATTAGAAATTCTGAACGATGTGCCCCGCGGGCATAAAATTGCTATCGCAGAGATTGCTGAAGGAAAAGACATCGTAAAATACGGCGCTCCGATCGGACACGCGACTTCTGCAATTTTACCGGGCGATTACGTGCACGTCCAAAACGCAAAAACCAACTTGTCGGGAACTATGTGTTACGAGTTCAACCAAAAGTTGAACGAGGTTGCCTACCAAAACCAATCGCTGACTTACAAAGGATTTAAGCGCAGCAATGGTAATGTGGGAATCCGTAACGAGTTGTGGATTGTTCCGACTGTGGGTTGTGTGAACGGACAGGCCGAACAGATTATTCAGCTTTTCAAAGAACAAAATAACCCGACAGACATCGACAACGTGCAGGTGTTTAAACACAGCTACGGATGTTCTCAGCTTGGCGACGACCACACCAACACCCAAAAAGCGTTGGCTCAATTAATCAATCACCCGAATGCCGGCGGCGTGCTGGTAATGGGATTGGGATGCGAAAACAACCAGATTGATCACTTGAAAAAATTCATCGGCGAGTATGATGCCAGTCGGATAAAATTCTTAGTTGCTCAGGATGTGGAAGATGAAGTAGAAGAGGGCCTGAAATTATTTCAGGAAATCTATGAGCAAATGCGTCATGACAAGCGCGAGGATGTACCATTCTCGACCTTGAAAGTAGGGTTAAAATGTGGTGGTTCCGACGGGTTATCCGGAATCACCGCCAACCCACTTGTTGGTGCATTCTCTGACTTCCTTGTTGCCCAGGGCGGTAGCACCATCCTGACTGAAGTTCCGGAAATGTTCGGTGCCGAGCACCTGTTAATGGAACGTTCGGAAACGGAGGAAGTATTCAACAAAACCGTCGACATGATCAACGGTTTCAAAGAATACTACCTGAAACACGACCTTCCGGTTTACGAAAACCCGTCACCGGGTAACAAAAAAGGAGGTATCACAACTTTGGAAGACAAATCACTTGGTTGTACACAAAAAGGTGGTGTTGCTACCGTTACTGACGTACTAGCATATGCAGAACCAATCAAAAAGAACGGTTTGAACCTGCTTTGTGCTCCGGGTAACGACCTGGTTGCTGCTTCTGCTTTAGGTTTCAGCGGTTGCCAGATTGTGTTGTTCACCACCGGTCGCGGAACACCGTTCGGTAGTTTTGTGCCAACATTAAAAATTTCTACTAACACACCACTGTCAGAAAAAAAATCAAATTGGATCGATTTCAACGCAGGTAGAATCGTTGAAGATCAAACAATTGATGAGACTTTAGTTGACTTCATTGCCGAACTAAAATCAGTGGCCGAAGGAAAAAAATTGAAACATGAATTGAGCGGTTTTAAAGAAATTGCTATCTTTAAAACCGGAATAACCTTATAACAAAGATATACCCCTCGGGTAGGGGTTGTTTAGTAGTAATTGAGTAGTAGTAGTAAAAAAGCCATCAAGATTCCTTGATGGCTTTTGTTTTGTATCTATCCCCTCTTTCAATCGTTTTTTTAAGGGCACAAAAAAACCGTTGAAGAAAACTCCAACGGCTTTGACTTATGCTTTCGTAAATTATTCTGCTAAAATCCGATCAGCCATCGCATTGGCAAGATCAATACACTGTTGGTATTTTTCAGCTTTCAGGGCTCCTTTTTCTTCCACCGGATCGGCAACCAGGTCCCAACCACAGCTGTCTGCAAATTTCATAAGGTTTTTAACACCGCCACCGTTCCATGCAAAACTTCCGAAAACGCCCAGCAAGTGATCGCGCACGCCCATGTGTTCAACTGTTGTAATCAGGTTTTCCACATTCGGGAACATCGCGTTGTTGTAAGCACAGCTACCAACAATAAATCCTTTGTAACGGAAGATATCGTTGATAATATAGGATTTGTGTGTCTTCGAAGCATCGTAAACACGGATATCTCTAATCCCGCGAACAGACAACTGGCGGGCAATAACTTCGGCCATCTTCTGCGTGTTACCATACATTGAACCGTAAACCACCACAACACCAGGTTCAGTCGTGTAGGTGCTCCACTTGTTGTAACGGCTAAGCACCCAATCCAGGTTGGTACGCCAGATTGGACCGTGAGTAGCTGCAATCATTTTAATATCCAGTGGCGACAATTTTTTGATCGCGCGTTGCGTATGCGGACAGTACTTACCAACGATATTGGTAAAGTAACGCATGATGTCGTCTTTGTAAAATTCGAGGTTGATCTCATCATCGAAAACACCACCGTCCAAAGTTCCGAAACTACCAAAAGCATCACCCGAGAAGAGGATTTTGTTGGTTTCTTCGTAGCTCACCATTGTTTCGGGCCAGTGAACCATTGGAATGGTTTGAAACTGAAGTTTTGTTTTTCCCAGTTCCAAAGTTGAGTCATCGTGTACTTCCAGCGTATTAACCGGCTTCATGTAGAATGATTCAACAAAACCGAAAGTCTTTTTATTTCCAACCAGGGTGATGTTCGGATATTTCATCACAATGGCACGCAACGCACCCGAGTGATCCGGCTCCATATGGTTAATCACCAGGTAATCAACCGGGCGTCCTCCCAGAATTGCATCGATGTCTTCCAAATAGTCGTCAATGTAGGCACGTTCAACCGTGTCAACCAAGGCAACTTTCTCGTCGTCAATCAAATAAGAGTTATAGGAAACGCCGTGAGGAATCGGCCAGATATTTTCGAACAGGTTTGTTCTGCGGTCATTATAGCCCAAATAATAAATGTTGTCAGCTAGTTTTACCTGATGCATATTTAAAGTTTTTTTGAGTTGATTTTTATTGAGTTCACGAAAATAGCTAATTTGAATTAATTCAGTCTTTTTCCCTTTTGATTTAACGACTAAACTTAAAGAAAAGCTTACACGGATTGAGTTTCTCAGAAAAGTTTATTTTTGCAGGACAAAATTGAAAACATGGAACTGAATACGCGCAATCGCCTGATGCTTTTTCCCAAATTAAACAAGCTCATTATTGTCATTTTTGCAATCGCTTTTGTTGCGGTTGGGTTGTACGGCTACCGCCTTTTTAACTACATCTTTGAAGAGAACGTCAAGAGTCCCGGCAGCATTACTATTCCTTACGACGCAAGTTTCGAACAAGTTCTTGATTCGCTGCGCAAAATGGACATTCTGGAGAATGAGAAAGCTTTCAAATGGGTTGCAAACAAGAAAGACTATCCTGCTTTTATTAAGCCCGGAAAATATATTTTCGATAAAGGAATGAACTCCAATTCGCTGGTAAATATGTTGAAGGCCGGTAACCAAAAACCAATCACCATCACCTTCAATAATCTCCGTTTCATGGAAGATTTGGCCGGAAAAGTCTCCAAGTATATTGAACCGGATTCAGCCGAGTTGATCGCTTATCTGGATTCAGCAAGTATCATGGAGCAATATGGTTTCGACAAACCTTCGTTTCACGCCATGTTCATCCCGAACAGCTACGAAATGTACTGGACCACAACCCCGGAACAATTTGTGTCGCGCATGCACGCCGAGTACAACCGTTTCTGGAACGCCAAGCGATTGGCCGAAGCTGACTCGCTTGGACTGACACCAGTACAGGTAATTACATTAGCCTCTATTGTTCAGGAAGAAACCATCAAGCCGGATGAAAAACCAATTGTTGCCGGACTTTACCTGAACCGGATTCACAAAGGCATGCTTTTGCAGGCTGATCCGACGGTTAAATTTGCCCTGGGTGATTTCGGCATCAAGCGAATCCTGACCAGGCATCTTGAAATTGATTCGCCCTACAACACCTACAAATTTGCCGGCCTCCCTCCCGGCCCGATTAATTTCCCGGAAGTATCGAGCATTGAAGCCGTGTTGCATGCTGACAACAACAAATACCTGTACATGTGTGCCCGCGAAGATTTCTCAGGTTACCACAATTTTGCCCGTACTTTAGCGCAGCACAATGCCAATGCTGCCAAATACAGGAATGCCTTAAACGAGAATAAGATTTTCGAGTAAACATCCTTTAACACAAGTTGATTCTATTTAGCTAACATTAGTTTACCTTAACAGACTATCGGGCTATGTTTGCATAAAAAATATGCGCCCCATAGTTGTAATCATACTTTGCTTCTCCGCAGCCAAAGTTTTTGCCCAGGTTGAAGATACGCCCAAGCTGGTGGCGTTCGACGGATATTTACTACTTGAAGACAGTATTCCGGTGGAAAATGCTTTCCTGATTAACTACCGGACCATGAAGATTGTGGCAACCGATAGCACTGGTTATTTTAAGACTTTTGCCCAACCGGGTGATTCGCTTATGATAAATCACCTTTCATTGGCTCCGCAAATTGTTCATGTTGGTGAATCGCCCACCAAAAAGCAAAAAATTGAAGTGGCATACCGTACTTACATGATTCGTCCGGTCATTAGCAATTCCTATTCGTACGAAATGAAGAACTTCGAACACAACATGGAAAAATTATATGCAGAACTCCGATCGCTGGGCTACCACCCGGATAGAGCCAGATCCGTCAGGTTAAATCCCTACAATCCAGACGAGTTCAACCCGGGTTTGACAGTATCACTGAGTGATCTGTTCGGGCTCTTCAAGAGAAGAAGATAAACCGTTAAAAAAAGAATCCGTTTAAAACCTTTGAATTCAACCAACGTTAATATAAATTAGACATAGAAACTACGGTAATACCCTCAAAAATGAAAAGGCTGGTTCTAATCCTGATCACTCTTCTATCGATCAATGCGATCGCTTACTGTCAAAATACAACTTCGCAATCTTTTGTGTACGACGGATATGTTTATTCGCAAGATTCCCTCCCGTTGGAAGGCGCTTTTTTAATTAACTACCGAACATCGAAAATTGTAGCGACCGATCATTCCGGTTATTTTAAAATGGCTGTTGAAGCCGGCGACTCCCTGATGGTAAATCACGTTTCGATGGCACCGAAAGTGGTGAATGTTGTTCCGACTTATCTCAATAAGGCCCATATTTACGTTACCTACCGTACCTACATGGTCAACCCGATTACAACATACGACGAAGAGAAGCAACGCTCGAATCTGGAACAAAGCATGGATCAATTAAACCAGGACATCAAGGAACAGATTCTGGTTGACCCGACGAAAAGAACCGGGAACGAGAATACCTACGATGAAGACGTGCAGAATCCAGGCGCTACTATCATTCGAGTGACGCCAAACATCAGCAAAAAAGATAAAAAAGATTAGATTCCGATCATATTGACTTCGGGCTCCAATGCTACCTGAAACCGTTCGTGAACGGAGTTCTGAATGTGTTTGGCCAATTCGTAAATTTCATTCCCGGTAGCTGCACCGTGATTGACTAACACCAAAGCCTGCTTTTCGTGCACTGCGGCATCGCCAACCCGATATCCTTTCAATCCACATTGATCGATCAACCAACCGGCTGCTAACTTATTCTTGCCCTCACCGGCCGGGTAAACAGGTATTTGAGGAAATTGCTTTTTCAGTTTTTCTGCGAAATCGCTCTCTACAATCGGATTTTTGAAGAAGCTCCCTGCGTTTCCCAAAACCTCCGGATCAGGTAACTTCGATTCACGAATTGCAATCACCGCGTCGCGAACAAAGTGGATGTTCTCCCCTCCTCTTTTCTCAACCTCAGCTCGTAAATCACCATAATCCAATTTGTATTCAATGAATTTATCGAGGCGAAAAACAACAGAGGTCACAATAAAGCGGTTCTTCAGCTCATGTTTAAATACACTGTCGCGATAGCCGAACCGACACTCAGCCGCCGGAATATCGTAGGCCTCAAAAGTCTTCAGATCGAAACCTTTCACACTTTCAATGTAATCGCAAACCTCCACACCATATGCGCCAATGTTCTGGACCGGTGCTGCCCCCACATTCCCTGGGATCAGTGATAAATTCTCCACACCGCCATGCCACTCGCTAACACAATAAGCTACAAACCGATCCCAGTTTTCTCCTGCACCGACTTCCAGCCACACATGATTGCGATCTTCATTAACCTGCTTTATTCCAGGAATATTGGAGTGAATAACCACCCCGTCAAAATCATCCACAAAAAGCATATTGCTTCCACCTCCCAGTAACAAGATGGGCAACTTCTGCCACTCCTGAAAATTGGCTAAAAAGTAAGGTAGATCTTCAAATTCGGTAAATTCAAAAAAATATCGGGCCGTAGCCTCGATACCAAATGTGTTGTATGCTTTCAGCGAAAAATTTTGCTCGAAACGAATCATGAATTGATTTTTTGCCAAAGATAATAGATGCGTTCTCAAATCCGTTTAATTACCGATCCTATTTAAAATTTAGCTGATTTTGTGCTGCAGCACAACGAATAAACATAAAAACAACAGCGCATTGTCGTATATTTGGCACCGGTTGAAAAGTAAAGTACATGTCGGTACGCTCAAAAAAAATTGATATTGTTGTTATCAACGACCTGGTAACAGACAATCGGGTTCACAAGGTGGCTCAGAGCCTGTTGGAGATGGGCTATACACCAAAACTTACCGGGAGAAGAAAGCGAAAAAGTATGCCGCTTGCCGAGCGCGACTACGCTACGCACCGCATGCGCTTGTTCTTCGAACGGGGACCGCTGTTTTACGTTGAATTTAACTTTCGCCTGTTTTTCCGTCTTCTTTTTTCGCGTTCGAAAATCATATTATCCAACGATTTGGACACGCTTGCAGCAAGCTATTTTGCGGCCAAACTAAGTCGGAAGAAACTGGTTTACGACAGCCACGAATATTTCACCGAAGTTCCCGAATTGATTGACCGGCCATTTAAACAGAGAATGTGGCGACGACTGGAGAAACTCATTCTGCCGCGTTTAAAAAATGCTTTCACCGTTTCGCAATCAATTGCCGACGAATACCAAAAATTATACGGTACCCCTTTCAAAGTCATTCGGAATTTACCTGTCCGGAACCAATCACTGGAGTACCAACAAGACCTGACCGTTGTGCCCCACGAAGAAAAGATTGTCATTTATCAGGGGGCGCTCAATTTGGGACGTGGTCTTGAGTTTGCCATTCAATCCATGCGCTTTTTGCAGGGCGTACAACTATGGTTGGTTGGTTCAGGAGACCTGGAAGAATACTTAAAAATCCTCGCCCGCCAATTAAATTTGCAGTTCAAAGTCAAATTTTTTGGACAGATCCCATTTCAGGAACTATCGCAACTCACAGCCCAGGCCGACTTGGGGCTCTCAATTGAAGAAGACCTCGGACTAAACTATCGCTATGCATTGCCCAATAAACTCTTCGATTACATCCAGCACCGCATCCCGGTACTGGTCAGCTCCTTGCCCGAAATGACCCGAATTGTCGAAAAATATGGCATCGGACAAATATTACAGACTCATCAACCCGAGGGAATGGCCAAGCAAATCGAGGAACTTTTACATAATGAGGATCTTAGAAAGGAATATCTAAATAAACTTTTGATCGCATCCAAGGATCTTTGCTGGGAGAATGAGCAACCGGTGCTGAAAAGCATTTTCAATAACCTGCGGTAACATATTCTTAAAAAAATCAAACATTTTATTGATATTTTTTAATTTTCCAGACCCTTTTGTTTGGAGATAAATTCTTTTGGCTATCTTGGTCCCACCGTTAAGAGTGTTTTTTACCCTGAATTATTTACAAGTTAAACCCTTATTTGTTATGAAAAAGATTATCTTTTTGTTAGGTATTATGGCTATCATGGCTTCTTGTGGTTCAAAAGCAACAAAACCAGTTGAAGAAGAAGTAGCACCTGCAGTTGAAGAAACAGTAGTTGACTCAGTTGAAGTGGCAATGCCTGATTCAGTTGAAGTAGCAATGCCTGACACAGTAGTGGCAGAGTAATTTTTGCTTCCAGAATCCAATGATGATGTTTTGAAGAAACCGGTGTTTCTTCGAAACATCATTTTTTTTGCTCTAAAAGTTGTGAAAAATCGATTTCCAGCTGTTCTTTATCAGGGTTCGAAAGTCGAAGGTCGGCACAAAGCAGGGTTTTCGCTTTGAAGTTCTCAATCAGCTGGTAATCGTGCGTGGCCATCACAATGGTTTTGCCCCTCCGGTTCAGATCCCTGAAGATTTTCATCAGCTCGGCAGAAGTCTCCGGGTCCAAATTTCCGGAAGGCTCGTCGGCCAAAATAAGATCCGGATCATTCAAAATAGCGCGGGCAATAACAACACGTTGTTGCTCCCCTCCCGAAAGTTCGTGCGGCATCCGGTCCAGGCTATGCAACATCCCTACTCGCTCCATCACTTCGTGAATTCGATCTTTGATCGCTTTGTCATTTTTCCAGCCGGTCGCTTTCAACACAAAAGTTAAATTGTTACGAACGGTACGATCGGTCAGCAAACGAAAATCCTGAAAAACAACTCCGATCTTCCGTCTCAAAAGCGGGATCTCGCGGTTCTTGATTCGCCGAAGGTTGTAACCGGCCACATAGGCTTCTCCATTAAAAATTTCCAACTCCGCGTTAATCAATTTTATCAGGCTCGACTTCCCGCTACCAACTTTCCCAATCAGGTAAACCCACTCGCCCGACCGCACCTCCAGGTGCACATCGGCCAAAACCAAATTTTCCTGCTGGTAAACATCAACTCCCTGTAAACGAATGATCGGATTATTCTGCATTTCGGTGTTTTAATGCTGCTTCCCACAAAACTAAGTTTTTTTGATTAACCGCCTATGAAAGCTTCAAAATAAACAGCCATTTGTTGAGAACTAAGGCAAGGATTTTGTAGAACGCTTCACTTAAATGCTATTTTTACAGTCTATTAAATTAATGCCAATGAAAACAAGACAAGTATTGTTAGCGCTTACAATATGCCTCTTCACCTCTGTCACTTTTGCTCAAAAAACCATCCATAATCAATCTGTTTCTGCCGACATTCACACGGCCCGGGATTTGTTCTCCAAGAACCAGTTCATCTCGGCCGGGGCAATTTTCGAACAGGTTGAAAAGGAGTCAGATCCCGAATCAGACGTTTACGCTGAAGCAGTATACTACCAAGCACTTTGTGCTTTAAAGACCGACGCAAAGAACGGCGAAATACGCATGGAGAAATTCCTGCGCGATCATCCGCAAAGCCCCTATACAAATGCGGCAAACTTTGAATTGGCAAATGCCTGGTTTAAAGACGGACGCTATCCCAAAGTGGTAGCCATCTATAAAGAATTACCGCGCAACGGCTTTTCCAAGCAGGATCAGGATCGGATGAATTATCAAAATGGATACTCACTTTTTCAAATTAAGCGTTACGCTGAAGCTGAAAAAGAATTCAATAAAGTCCGAAACGGAAAATCAACCTACGCACCCCAGGCAACCTACTATTGGGGCCACATTAAATACATGAACAACGATTTTGACAGTGCGCTCACAGCCTTCAACCAACTGAAGGACAATCCTGCTTTTTCGCCTGTCATTCCGTTCTACATGAGCCAGATTTACTATAAACGTGGCGAATACGAAAAAGTAATTGAATTTACCGAACCGTTAATAGTCAAGGCCGACAAGCAACAAGTGCCGGAGCTCTCGAAAATTTTAGGAAGCTCTTATTTCCACCTGCAACAGTTCGACAAGGCCATTCCATATTTGGAGCGCTATTTCGAAACATCGAAAAGCCGCCAGCGCGACGAAAACTACCTGTTTGCTTACTGCTATTACCGGACCGGGAATTACGAGAAAGCAATCACTCCGTTTGAATATGCTACTGCGGGGAAAGATGAAATGGCTCAAAATGCCTATTATCACTTAGCAGATTGCTACGTTCATACTGGCGATAAAAACAAAGCGCGGATTGCCTTCGAAGCAGCATCAGACATGAGTTTCGACCGGGCAATTCAGGAAGACGCCTTGTTCAACTATGCGAAAATCACCTACGAACTTTCTTATTCTCCTTTCAACGAAACCATCAACGCGTTCGATAAATACATCGCGCTCTATCCGAGCTCGGAACGAAATGATGCAGCTTACAATTACCTGGTGCAGGTTTATATGAGCACCAATAATTTCAAGGATGCCATCGCTTCAATTGAAAAAATTCAGGTAAAAAACCAAGCCATCCGAAAAGCTTACCAACGCGTGACCTACTACCGTGGTTTGGAACTTTTCAAGGGCCTTTCCTATTCCGAAGCCATTGCTTGTTTCGACAAATCGCTTGAGAACGGCGAGTTCAACCCGACGTTGCGCGCCACAGCCACTTTCTGGAAAGCTGAAGCAAACTACCGCCTGGGCAACTACGAAGCGGCGATCAACGGTTTCGAGCGTTTCGGACAAATGCCGGCAGCCCGCACAACCGACGAATACAAGAGCTACAATTACAACCTTGGATATGCCTATTTCAAATTGAAAGATTACGCTGCAGCATCTGCAGCATTCAATAAATTCGTTCAATCTGCACCGGAACAAGACGAAAAACTGGCCGATGCCTACAACCGTTTGGGCGACTGCAGTTACATCAACCGCGACTTCAACAGTTCGCAAAATGCTTACGCCAACGCGTTAACGCTGAATAAGTACGACGCCGATTACGCCCTGTTCCAAAAAGCAATGAGCGAAGGCGTTCAACGCCACCCGGAACAAAAAATCGCGAGTCTGAAAAACCTGGTTCAAACCTACCCGACGTCAGCTTATGTTGACGATGCCTTGTATGAATTGGGACGCACCTACGAACGCGAGAACCAACTCCCGACGGCTGTTTCATACTATAAAAACCTACTGGATGAGTATCCGCAGAGCAGCTATCGCCCGAAAGCGTTACTGCAACTTGGGTTGATCAGCTACAACCAATCGGACTACAACCAGTCGATGAGCTACTACAAGCAAATCACTGAAAAATATCCGGACAGCGAGGAATCACAAGCTGCCATGCTCGGTATCAAAAACAATTACATCGAGCAGAATAATGTGGACGCCTACTTTGCTTACGCCAAACGCCAAGGTTCCAACGTGCAAGTAACAGCAAGCGAACAGGATTCGTTAACCTACCTGGCGGCCGAACGACTGGTGATGAGCAAGGATCCAAAAGCCCGTCAGCAACTGGAACTTTACCTGCAAAATTATCCACAGGGCAGTTTCAGCCTGAACGCCCGTTTTTACCTGGCCGAAGCTAAATATGCCGACGCTGAATACTCGGCTGCACTAAAAGACTACGAATTGGTACTGGACCGCACCGACAATATTTTCACAGAAGCCGCGCTGGGCCGGGCTGCCGAACTGCAGTTCAATGCTGCGAACTACGACCAGGCTCTGATTCATTACCAACGACTCGAAGTTAGTTCGGGCAACAAATGGAACCTGCTGAAAGCAAGAACAGGAATCATGCGCTGCCAATACGAGCTGGGCAACTTCAAAGCCAGTGTGGATGCCGCTCAGAAAGTTTTGGCATCGGAAAACCTTTCGGAAGTGCAGAAGCGCGAAGCCGACTACAAACTGGCCAAGTCGTACCTTCAAACCAAACAGGAAAAAGAAGCGTTCCCGCTGCTGGAAAGTTTAGCTGAAGACACGCAGTCGCCGGAAGGTGCAGAAGCCAAATACCTGAAGGCTGAAATACTTTTCAACCAAGGCAAAACCAAGAGGTCAGAAAATGAAATCATGGACTTCATTTCGAAAAACACACCGCACCAATACTGGCTGGCCAAAGGCTTCATCTTGCTGGCAGACATCTACCTGGCTAACGGTGATCAATTCCAGGCCAAACATACGCTGATGAGTATGATCGAAAATTACCCGGAAGAAAACGATGGTATTATTGAGCTGGCTAAATCCAAATTGCAGCACCTGGAAGAACTGGAGCAACAGCAACAGGAGCAAAAACCGGAGCCAATGCAGATTGACCCCAATCAGAATTAGAGAAAACGAGTTTTGAAAAAGAAACAATTTAGCAGACAAATGAACACAACATACATCAAACATACCGCACTGACAATCCTTCTTGGCCTGAGCGTCGTAATTGCTTCGGCCCAAAAGGACAGTACCGAATTGCGTAAAGAAGTGGAGGTTGTCAAAGCGTACAAACCAACCATTTCCGACGCCTACAAAATCAACGATATGCCGCAGATCGCTGCACCGTCGAATGAAAAACCAACTTTCGAGTACCAGATTAAAACGCAGCCGATGATCACCAATTTCAGTGTTGAACCGGTGGAAGCTGCACGCATGGTTCCCGAACGCGGCGACAGATTGAACAGTGGTTTGCTGAAACTGGGCGTTGGAAATTACCTTTCGCAATACGGCGAATTCTTTTACAATGCAAAAGCCAGCCGAACAACCGACTTGGGCGTGCACCTGAAAAGCCACCTCTCGAATGGTAAAATCAAACTCGAGAATGACGACAAGGTAAAAGCACCCGACAATGAAAACCTGGCTGAGTTTTTCATGAACAACCATCTGAAATCGGGCCTGCTGTCATCAAAAATTTTCTATGAGCGTGAATCTTTCCGTTATTATGGTTATACCGGCGAGAGTCTTTCGGACGAAGACAAACAACTTTACATGCCAATGTGGGATGAAAAACAAGCTTTCCCCTCTGCCGGTTTCTCGTTGAACTACGCGAAAAAAGAAGACCCGCGTGCAGCGATGAATTTGCAGACCGGAATAAAATACCAATACTTTGGCACGCAAACCGGGCAAAAAGAACACCTGGTAAAATGGAACGGCCTCTTCTCTGCCCCGATTGATTTGATGGAAGGCGTGCTGGACGCCGGCGTCACATACAGCACAACCGACAGCGTTTACATGCCCTACACGCAAACGATCGACAAAAGAAATCAGCTGGTATTGAAAGTGAATCCGGCGGCCGTTTTCGATACGGAGATGCTGAAATTCAAAATTGGGATCAACAGCTACACCGTGTTCGAAAAAGATGAAGACAACGACTACATGCTGGCTCCAAATACGCGGATCGAATTTATGCCGGTGAAAAATGTCATCACTCTTTACGCCGGTACCGATGGCTATTTGAAAGAAAACAACTACTCGGTTATCGCCAAAGAGAATCCTTACGTTCGCCCCGACCAAAATGTGAAAAACACGAAGTACAGTTATATCCTGACAGGAGGTATCAAGGGCAAGTTTACACCAAATTTCAGCTACGAACTGCAGGCGGACTATGCGAGCATCAAAAACCAGCACTTCTATTATCTGGAAAACAGCATCCTGAACGAACCGACGGCAACGCTTTACCGCAACAATACCTTCCAAGTAATGTACGACAAAGTGAAGCAGTTCACCTTGGGTGGAGAATTGCAGTACGCCTTGAATCAGGAAATCGACGTGCGCCTGAATGCGAAATACCATTCGTACAGCCTCGACTCGCTGGCTGAAGCCTTTTTGCAGCCCTCATTTGAATCTTCAGCGTCACTTTACTTCGATCCGGAAGGACCGCTTCGCTTTACGGCCGACATCAACTTTATTGGCTCGCGAAAAGCGCTGACGCAAACAGTCGAATACGATACCGACAACACAACCGTATTGAACACCACTTCGGAGATCACGAGCCTGAAATCAATCATCGAACTGAACATGGGTGTTGAATACCAACTAACCGGAAATATCAGCCTTTGGGGACGTGCCAACAACATCACATCTCAGCGATATGAATTGTTCCCCGGTTACAGAAGTCAAGGCCTGAATGTGCTCGTTGGAGCCAGTTTAGCCTTCTGATTTGACAAAATTTGATGTTATACAAAACCCCGAATTGGCAGCGACATAAATCGAAAATATAAAACACTGAAATACTGTGATTTAATTTTTAATTTCTTGTTGAAAACTTTCAGTCTTTCGTCTCCAAAAACGGACATTTTAAGCCGTATTTTTGCTATATTTGCGTGTTAATGCGGGAGAAAAACAAACGATTAAAAATTACAGCAATAAATCACCAAAAATCAGGAATTTCCCCGGTTATAAACAAGCAAACAGCTTTTCACGAAAAGTTGAAATAACAATCCTTTACGACTTTACTCGAAGAGGATGATTAAAACGTTTTGATAATACCAAACATTTTATAGATGAGCGAATTAGAAAATAAGCCAACAAACGGAAACGGGAATGGCAATTATTCAGCTGACAGTATTCAGGTACTGGAAGGTTTGGAAGCAGTGCGCAAACGCCCTGCCATGTACATTGGGGATGTGAACGAAAAAGGTCTGCACCACTTGGTTTACGAGGTTGTGGACAACTCGATTGACGAAGCACTGGCGGGTTACTGTAAGAACATTGAAGTTTTTATTAATGAAGATAATTCAATCACGGTAAAAGACGACGGCCGTGGTATCCCAACAGAAACTCACTCAAAAGAAAATAAATCGGCGCTTGAGGTTGTAATGACCGTATTGCACGCCGGTGGTAAATTCGACAAGGACAGCTACAAAGTATCCGGTGGTTTGCACGGGGTGGGTGTTTCGTGTGTGAACGCGCTATCAACTCACTTGAAAGCTGAAGTTCACCGTAACGGACAAGTCTGGGTGCAGGAATTCAGTATTGGTAAGCCACTTTACTCTGCTAAGATTGTTGGCGAAACTGATCGCACAGGAACATTCGTGACTTTCAAACCTGATGCGAGCATCTTCCTGACAACAACCTACAAATACGAAATCCTCTCGGCACGTTTGCGCGAGTTGGCGTTCCTGAATGCCGGTGTGCGTCTGAGCCTGACTGACCTTCGCGAACAGGATGAAAACGGCGAATACAAAGCGGAAACATTCTTCTCTGAAGCCGGTCTGAAAGAATTTGTGGAGTATTTGGATGCTAACCGCGAGAAGCTGATCGACGAAACAATCCATATTTCTTCGGAAAAAGGTGATGTGCCGGTGGAAATTGCCCTGCACTACAACACCTCGTTTACCGAAAATATTCACTCATATGTCAACAACATCAACACCATTGAAGGTGGAACACACCTGACAGGTTTCCGTCGTGGTTTGACAAGAACTTTGAAAAACTACGCTGAAACAACCGGCATGTTGACGAAACTGAAATTCGACATCAACGGTGACGACTTCCGCGAAGGATTGACAGCTGTTGTTTCGGTGAAAGTTCAGGAACCTCAGTTTGAAGGACAGACAAAAACCAAACTGGGTAACTCGGAAATTAGTTTGCCGGTTGACCAGGCTGTGAGCGAAATGCTGGCCAACTACCTGGAAGAAAATCCGAAGTCGGCCAAAGCGATCGTTAACAAAGTAATTTTGGCTGCAACAGCCCGTCATGCTGCCCGCAAGGCCCGCGAGCTGGTTCAACGTAAGAACGTGATGACCGGTGGTGGTTTGCCCGGTAAACTGGCCGACTGCTCCGACCGTGACCCGGCATCCTGCGAGGTATTCCTGGTCGAAGGGGACTCGGCAGGTGGTACCGCCAAACAAGGCCGTAACCGTCGGTTCCAGGCAATTTTGCCGTTGCGCGGTAAAATCCTGAACGTGGAGAAAGCCATGCAGCACAAAGTATTCGAAAGCGAAGAAATCCGCAATATCTTCACTGCATTGGGTGTCTCAATCGGAACTGAAGAAGACTCGAAAGCGGTCAACCTCGAAAAATTGCGCTATCACAAGATTGTGATCATGACCGATGCCGACGTGGACGGAAGCCACATTGCCACACTGATCATGACCTTCTTCTTCCGCTACATGAAAGAACTGATCAAAAGCGGCTACCTGTATATTGCCACTCCTCCGCTTTACTTATTGAAAAAAGGTAAAAAAGAAGAGTACGCCTGGAACGAACAGCAGCGTCAGCGCCTGATCGACGAATGGGCAGACGGTAAAGAATCGTCGGTACACACCCAACGTTACAAAGGTCTTGGTGAGATGAACGCCGAGCAGCTTTGGGAAACGACAATGGACCCCGAGCGCCGCACATTGCGCCAGGTAACCATCGAAAATGCGGCTGAAGCCGACCATGTCTTCAGCATGCTGATGGGCGACGAAGTTCCGCCACGCCGCCAGTTTATCGAAGATCATGCGGTGTACGCAAACATCGATGCTTAATAAAAAGTCATAAGCTGAGAGTCATGAGTAACGAGACTAAAATCTCCAGGCTCATGACTCTTTTTTTTTCTCAGGAATCATGTCTCATTACTCAAGACTTTAAAAAGATGAAAATTTGTGTTTTTGCATCCTCCAGTAACGCGCTGGAAAAAATCTACGTGGACGAAGCCATTGAGCTGGCCCGCCTGATCGGAGATACCAACCAGACGCTCGTCAACGGCGGGGCCAATGTTGGGTTAATGCACAGCATGCTCGAAAAAGCGCAGGAGCACGGCGCGCATACCATCGGCATCATTCCCGAAAAACTGAAGGGTCACAACCTGGTTTCGGAGCATGCCCGCGAGTTGTACGTCACCAAAGACATGATGGAACGCAAAGCACTGATGCGGGATCTTTCTGACGCTTTCGTGGCGCTTCCCGGAGGATTTGGAACATTGGAAGAAATTCTGGAGGTGATCACACTGAAACAGCTGGACTACCACGATAAGGCAATCGTTTTTATGAATACAAATGGTTTTTATGACGACCTGTTCCGCCAGTTCGAACGCTCATTCGACGAGAACTTTGCCAAACCTGCCTACCGCGACCTCTACTATAATGCCAACAACAGCTCGGAGGCAATTGAGTACCTGAAAAATTATACGCCCCCTACTCCGGTAAATAAATGGTACAAAGTGCCCACTAACGGACAAAAATAAACTGCCCGCAACTACTCCGGGATTTCGGTGCTGCCTGCAAATGACCTCTGTTGACTTATTCGCAATTTAAGCGGATCGCTTCTTCAATGGCTTTGGAGCATACCGGGCAAAATCCGGCAGCCTCGTTGGTCTTCATGCGGCAATCGATCATCGGACTGTAAATTCCTTTGGCCGTGTAACCGCCACCTTCAAATACACCAATCACTTTGCTATACTTTGCTGTTCTTGGCGTAGGCTGAGGAGTTCCCGGCTCAATCATCGATTTCCATTTTCGATCGAAATCGACCAAGGTTGTAATGTTCGGCTCCCAAGGTTCAACCTTCAAATTGTAAAATTCCTCATAAGATACATCCGACGAATAATACTCGTCGGCCAGACCGGCGAAACCGTGTCCAAACTCATGCACAAATACCTGCGGGGAACGCTCATTGTCGACACTTGTCAGGTTCAGGTAATTGTAGAAGCCTCCTCCACCGTATGTAGCCGAGTTCACCAGCACATAAACCTGGTCGTAAACAGCTGCTGCAGCAGCATCATGCACCGACTTCAAGTCACGGGTAGTCAAATACCGGGGAGAATCGAAAGTGTAAAAAGTGGAATTGAAAGCGGTATTCTTGTAGACTTTGTCGCCAGGAATATCAGTCCCTGACTCTGCCGACGGCACCATCACCGCATATAAATTGAAATCCGTTTTGTGCTTATCATAGGGCGACATCGCAAACATGTAATCTATCAGTCGTTTGATGTCGGCTTCAAACTTGCCCATTTCATCAGCCGTATATCCTTCTGGCAGAAAAACCAGGTCAACTTTATTTTGGTGCTTGCCGTTTTCCATGATGGTTTTCACCGGGTAATCCGGCTTCGCTTCGTCCACGATAAAATAATCCCGGGGATCAATCGGTAGGTTGATGAGCTCCTCGTAACCGCCATCCCAGTTCCGCATTTCTATTTTGAAATTCACATCCCGCTTCGGAAAAGGCAGCAATAGCACATGGTAATAGCTTCGGCTGATTTCCTCCGCTTCCGCTGTTGTTTGCCATTCCTGGAAAAGAGAACCGAAGCCATTGGAATAAATCACCTCTCGGGATTCGGCATCAGTTAAACTGCAACGGAAATTGCCATAATTGCGCTCATCAACCAAATGCGTGCGACTTCCGGCCCAAGATCCTTGTTTCTTCAATTGTTCCAGAAAAAGCTCGGTGCTTTTACTATCTCCCGCAAGGGTAAAATCAACCCGCAAGGTTTTGGGTTCGAAATATTTTTCAAAGGTTTTCTGCGTGTAACCACTAACCGACAGTAAAAGAATGATGAATATAAAAAGAGACCGCTTCATAATTTGGGCAAATTGCTATTTTTAGACCCTCAAATTACAGATAAAAATCCGACTTCAGAAAAAACATAAATCATGAAACAGTTTAACATTTGGCTTTTTGACTTTTTTAAAGAACTGAATATCCTCGACCACTGGGCAATGACCTTTTCAATCACCATCAGTGTCATTGTGCTAATTCTAGCAGCGGTTGCCGCGCAACTGCTCACCCGCCTGATCCTGGTTTCGCTGATCCACAAACTGTTTCAAAAAACCAAAACTGACTGGGACGACTTCCTGATTGATCGAAAAGTATTCAGCGCGCTCGCTCACATTCCGTCTGCATTTATTATTTACGCCGTTTACAGCTTCTCGGGTGTCGAAATCGTCTCAACGATCCTCTCGGTTATTGCGCGGGTATACTTCGTGTTCATCTTTGCGATGACTGCTGTGCGCACTGCAAACGCGGTCAACGACATGTACCAAACAACGCCTTACGCCGCAACCCGGCCGATAAAAGGATACATTCAGCTCGTCCAAATCCTGATCATTTTTGTTTCGCTGATTTTTGCGATCGCCATCCTGATTGGCAAATCACCTTTGGGTATTTTCGCAGGACTGGGTGCCATGGCTGCCGTTTTGTTGTTGATCTTCAAAGATTCAATTCTCGGGTTCGTTGCCAGTATCCAGCTGTCGGCCAATAAAATGCTGAAACCAGGTGACTGGATTGAAATGCCCAGCCACAAAGCTGATGGTACCGTAATCGACATCTCACTGACCACCGTAAAAGTCCAAAACTGGGATAAAACGATCACCACCATTCCAACGTACGCATTGGTATCTGAGTCATTCAACAACTGGGCAGGAATGGAAGAATCCGGTGGCCGCCGGATCAAACGTTCCATCAATATCGACATGAAAAGTGTGCGTTTTGCAGATCCAAAACTTTTGGAGAAGCTGAGTCACTTTTACCTTCTGAAAGACTATATCACCAACAAACAGCAAGAAATAAAGTCATTCAACGAAAAACTGAACGTGCAGGACGGAGATGTTTATAATGGTCGGCGCCAAACCAACCTCGGGATTTTCAGACACTACCTGGAAGCCTACCTACGTCAAAATCCGAATATTCACGAAGAAATGACTTTCCTGGTGCGCCATCTGCAACCCACGGAATTAGGGCTTCCCATCGAAATTTACGTGTTCAGCAAGGACCAGCGCTGGGCAAATTACGAGGGCATCCAAGCCGATATTTTCGATCATGTTCTGGCTATTTTGCCCGAGTTTGACCTTCGTGTTTACCAAAACCCAAGTGGCCATGATGTCAACGAATTGGGCCGAAATTTGGCGAACCTGCAGAAGAGAACAGTTGTCAATAATTAAATTTATTTGGCGCGGTTATTGTCATTCGGAATTTGATAAAAATATCATACATTTGCAGCCGCAAAAAATGAAAGCGAGTTTTCATTTTTTCATTTATTAAACACAATAGGTTACAATTATTGAAAAATTTGAATCGAATATTTAGCATTTATCGTATTTTTATACTTCCAAATTTCAATCTCACATTAAAATTACACAATGAACCAAGATCATATTGAACCGCTACCACAGATTGATGAGCTGGACGAGAAAATCCTCAAACTTATAACAAAGAACGCCCGTATTCCATTCCTTGAAGTAGCTCGGGAATGCGGCGTATCAGGTGCAGCCATTCATCAGCGCGTGCAGCGTCTTTTAAATTTGGGTGTTGTTTCGGGAAGTGAGTTCATCGTTAACCCGGCTAAGTTGGGTTACAACACTTGTGCTTATATGGGAGTTTATCTTGAAAAAGCCAAATACCACTCACAAGTGGCCAAAGCTTTGCGCGAGATCCCGGAGGTTGTTGAATGTCATTACACAACTGGGCAGTATGCCATTTTTGTGAAGATTCAAACCAAAACCAACAAGCACTTAAAGAAGCTTATCGACGAAGCATTCCAGGAAATTGAAGGAATTGCCCGTACAGAAACATTCATTTCGTTGGAAATGGATTTCAAGCGGCAAGTTGCGATCAAGTAACGAATCCAAAGAATATTAAAAAAACCGTTCAATTTCCTGAACGGTTTTTTTGTTGCCCGAAATTCAGGGCATAAAAAAACTCCCCGGAGACAAGGGGAGTTTCGAGCATATAAAAGAGCGACTCGTTAAAGCTTACTATCGCTTTTATATTCAAAATCGTACGATTCGTTGTGCTGGCTGATATCCAAACCAATCTTCTCTGACTGAGCAGAAACGCGCAACGAAACAATCATGTCGGTAATCTTGTACATCAGCATCGATCCACCGAAGGTGAATATACCAACAATTACCAAAGCCGCCAAGTGGAAAAGGAATGTTGTAGGATCACCATGGATCAAACCGACTTCCTGTGCAAACACGGCAGTCAGCAACATACCAACAATACCGCCCATACCGTGTGCCGGGAAAACATCCAGCGTATCGTCCAGGCGGGTTTTCGAACGCAGCTCGATAGCGATGTTACTCACGATTGCAGCAGCAACCCCGATAAACAAGCTCGAACCAACATTCACGAAACCGGCGGCAGGCGTAATGGCAACCAAACCTACAACCAAACCAATGGCAGCACCCATACCCGAAGGTTTTTTACCTTTTGCCATGTCGTAGAACAAATAAGCCAGCATAGCTGCAGCAGAAGCCGTGTTCGTGTTCATCAGCGCTAAAGCTGCTGTTGAGTTGGCTCCTAAAGCCGATCCGGCGTTGAAGCCAAACCACCCGAACCAAAGCATACCTGCTCCAAGTAGAACAAAAGGAATGTTGGCTGGTTTCATCTCTTTGCCAAAATCCTTGCGTTTACCAAGAAAAATAGCTCCGGCAAGCGCCGCAAAACCAGCAGACATGTGTACAACGGTACCCCCTGCAAAATCGAGAACTCCCCAGTTACGAAGGAATCCATTCGGATGCCAGGTCCAGTGACACAAAGGTGCATATATAAATAAAGTGAATAAAACCATGAATAACATGTACGCACGGAAGCGTACCCGTCCGGCGAAAGATCCGGTAATCAAGGCAGGTGTGATGATGGCAAATTTCAACTGAAACATCGCGAACAAAGCCAACGGAATGGTCGGGCTTAAATTCGGATCAGTTGCGCCGCACACATTTCGGAAAAGGAAAAAGGTTCCGGGATTACCGAAAAGGCCATATCCTTCGGGTCCGATGCTGTCGCCGAACGCCAGACTGAAACCAACCAAAACCCACACAACACTAACAACGCCCATGGCGATGAAGCTTTGCAGCATGGTTGATAAAATATTTTTGGGATTTACCATACCTCCGTAGAAGAAGGCCAAACCGGGAGTCATTAATAGTACCAAAGCAGTAGCAGTCAACATCCAGGCTACATCTCCGGTTACAATGTTTGGATCATCAAGCCCACCGAAGCCGCTGGGCACAAATACGCCTGCAATACTGACAACAATCAATACCAATAGAATGAGAAGCCAACTCAGCTTACCATTTTTCATCATAATGTCAATTAGTTAAGAATCCTACAATTTTAGCGAGAAGTCAAATTCAATATCTTCAGCCTATATCAATTTGACACATTTACGATTGCAAAAATAGCAATTTAAAACTAACCTCAAAATTTAAACTACTAATTGAAAGAATAAATTCTGATTTTTGTCATATTCTTTCATGATACGGGTACAACTCACTCTCGCAACATACTAATAACAAAATGCTTACATCAAGATTATCGCTGTGTTAACTCCAATCAAAATGAAAGAATATATGTATAAATAATTTCTATTTGCTAAATATTGCTTATTTTTACCCCATTAAATCAAACTTGATTTTTCGACATTATGACATTACGAAACAATCTGGATCAGATAGACTTACACATTCTTGACATTATTACCAAGAATGCCCGTATTCCGTTTAAAGATGTAGCGGCTGAAGTTGGCGTATCACGCGCAGCTGTTCACCAACGCGTTAATCGCATGATCGAAATGAGCGTAATTACAGGCTCTGGCTATCAAATCGATCCTAAAAAGGTGGATTATAAAACATGTACCTACGTGGGTGTATTCCTTGAAAAAGGTGGCTTTTACGAAGACGTAGCATCCATGCTGCAGTCGATTCCCGAAATCGTGGAATGCCACTACACCACTGGTGCATACGCCATTTTTGTGAAAGTGTATGCTCGCGATAACGAGCACCTTAAAGAAATATTGAGCGACAAAGTTCAAAAGATTTCGGGCGTTTCAAGTACCGAAACCTTTATCTCGCTCGAAGAAACGTTCAAACGTCAGGTGCCGATTAGCTACTAGCCTCGGCTCGCTGCCGGACAACTTCATAAACCAGTAGTCCGGCAGCCACTGATACGTTTAACGATTGAATCTTGCCCAAAATCGGTATTTGAACCCGATCATCCGCCAGGTCCAGAATCTGGCGATCAATTCCAAACTCTTCCGATCCCATTACAATTGCTACCGGTCCGCTGTAATCGGTTTTGATGTAATTTTCCGACGACTTTTCAGTTGCCGCGATAATCTTCAAGCCTGATTGTTGCAGGTAAAGAACCGATTTTTTCAGGTCTTTTGTACGGCAAACCGGCACCAGGTGCAAAGCTCCTGCCGAGGTTTTCACTGCATCGGCATTGATGCGCGCGGCACCTTTATCCGGAACCAAAACAGCATCCACACCGGCACACTCTGCCGTACGAACAATCGCACCAAAGTTGCGCACATCCGTTACCTGGTCAAGCACCAGGATCACCGGGTTTTTACCTTCTTCAAACAAAGTAGGCAGGTAATTTTCAATATCATAAAAAGTGACGGGAGACACAAAAGCAATCACCCCCTGGTGGTTTTTTCGGGTAATGCGGTTCAGTTTTTCAACCGGCACATACTGAAAAGGAATTTCATGCTGGCGAATCAGATCGAACGCCTCTTTGAAAAGGTCTCCCCGCTCCCCTTTTTGCAATAATACCTTGTCAATTTCTTTACCCGAATTGATGGCTTCGATTATGGCACGGATACCGAAAATCATATCGTCCGACTTTTGCTTTGGTGCTCTGTCTCTGTTATACATTTTGTGCGAGTTATGATGTTCTGAGAGTTTCGAGTTATGAGTTTCAAGTTACGAGTTCCAGGTTTCAAATTCCAAATTCGCTACCTAAAAACTGCGACTGCCACTGCGACTCCAACTCCTTTTTACTTTTGACTTTATACTTTCTACTTTTGACTTCTGCCTTTTACCTTCCTTCTACCAGGTCTTTTGTTTCAGCAAATTTTCGTGCTCTTCGGTGTATTCGGCCCACTGTTCCATCACCGCTTCCAAATCCTTTTTCAGCTTTTCGTATTGCTCAAAGATGGACGGATCGCTCATGCTTTCAGGATTGGCCATTTTTTCATCCATCGCCGCGATCTCATCCTCAAGGCGGGCAATCTCGTTTTCCGATTGCTCAACCGACTTTTCGAGTTTGCTGATGGCTTTATTGATTTCCTTCCGCTCTTCGTAGCTCAGCGTACTTTCCTGTTGTGCAACTTTCTTTTCCTCCGGCTTCGCTGATTGTGAAGCGTTCGGTACTTTCTGCTCCAGCTCTTTCAGCGATTCCAGCTTTTTCTTTTGCAAAAAATCGTAGATACCGCCAAGGTGCTGCTTCACTTTCTTATTCTTGAATTCGTAAACGCACTTCACCAAACCATCCAGGAATTCACGGTCGTGCGATACAACCAGCACGGTTCCGTCGTATTCGGCCAAAGCGTTTTTCAGCATCTCTTTCGAGCGCATGTCCAGGTGGTTGGTCGGTTCGTCCATCACGAGGAAGTTCACCGGCTCCAGCATCAAACGGATCATGGCCAAACGGGTGCGCTCGCCACCGGAAAGCACCTTCACTTTCTTATCCACATCTTCGCCCGAGAACATGAAAGCCCCCAAAATATCGCGGATTTTGGTGCGAACATCGCCTACAGCAATCTGGTCGATGGTTTCCAGCACAGTAAGGTTTTCATCCATCAGCTGGGCCTGGTTTTGGGCAAAGTAGCCCACCTTCACATTGTGGCCAATCTTCAGCTCACCGGTGTGTTCCAGCTCGCTCAAAATTACCCTCGCCAGGGTTGTTTTTCCTTCGCCGTTCTTTCCAACAAAAGCGACTTTATCGCCCCGCTCAATCACCAAATCAATATCATTCAACACCTCGAAATTGCCGTAGCTTTTCGACAGGTGTTTACATTCAACCACCACAGTACCCGACCGGATCGCCGGCGGAAACTTGATGTTCAGGCGCGAATTATCTTCTTCTTCCACCTCAATACGGTCCAGCTTTTCGAGCATCTTCGAGCGCGATTGAACCTGCACAGCCTTGGTAGCTTTGTAGCGGAACCGCTCGATGAACTGCTCCGTCTCTTCAATCAGCTTTTGCTGGTTGCGGTAGGCTGCCAGCTGCGTCTCCTTGTGCTCCTTGCGCAGTTCGAGGTATTTGCTGTAGTTGGCTTTATAGTCGTAAATGCGGCCGAGTGAAATCTCAACCGTCCGGTTAGTAACATTGTCCAGGAAGGCGCGGTCGTGCGAAACCAGCACCACGGCACCACTGTAGCTGCTCAGGAAATCTTCGAGCCACTGGATCGACTCAATGTCGAGGTGGTTGGTCGGCTCATCGAGTAAAAACACATCCGGCCGGCGGAGCAGGATTTTTGCCAACTCGATCCGCATGCGCCAGCCCCCGCTGAATTCCGACGTGTGGCGCGTAAAGTCCTTCCGCTCGAAACCCAAACCTTTCAGGGTTTGCTCAATTTCGGCTTCCATGTTATTCCCGCCAAACATCAGGTAACGATCATTCAGGTCGGTTACCCGGTGAATCAGGTTCATGTAGCTGTCCGATTCGTAATCCTCGCGGGTTGCAATTTCGTGGTTCAGGCTGTCGATCTCGTTTTTCATCGACAGGATCTCGTCGAAAGCTGTTCTGGTTTCCTCGAAAACCGTCTTGTCGTTCGACACCACCATGTGCTGCGGCAGGTAACCAATGCGTACATCTTTCGGCATCGAGATGGTTCCTTCGCTCGGGTTTTGCTTACCCGCTAACATCTTCAGCATGGTCGACTTGCCGGCCCCGTTTTTACCGGTTAAACCGATACGGTCCTTGGGCGTAATCAGGAACGACACGCCTTTAAACAAATCAAAACCACCAAAACTCACCACCAACTGGTCAACCGAAATCATAAGCCCTTTTTAAAATTGAGTCTCTTTTTGTTCCCGTTACGAAGAATTACCCACCCCGGCCCTCCCTTTCCAAGGGAGGGAGATTCCGGCCATAGCCGGAATGGGAGAGTTGAATCGGCTGCTACTTGCGCCAATTTGCCCCTACAAATAATTCCTGTGAATCGAGATTCCAAAAATTTTGAAGTGCAAAGATAACAGAAACATCTAAAGAAACCGTTAATTCGACGAAAGCGGCGCTGCAAACTTCGGGCGCGATTTTATACCTTCGGATATCCAAATAAAAAACCATGAACCCACTCCGCATCCACGTTTTACAGCATGTGCCTTTTGAAGGCCCGGCCGCCCTCACCGAATGGTTTGCAGCCAACAACTGCAGCGTAAACTACACCCGTTTTTACGAAGCGAACTCCATCCTTCCCCCACTCGACAGCTTCGACCGGCTGGTAATTATGGGTGGCCCGATGAGCGTGACCGACGAAGCCGAACACCCGTGGTTGAAGGAAGAAAAGCAGTTCATCCGCACGGCTGTCGACAACGGCAAAACAGTGGTTGGCATTTGCCTGGGATCGCAGTTACTGGCCGCAGCGCTGGGGCAGCGGGTTTACCCGGGAAAACAGCCCGAGATTGGCTGGTTCCCGATTTATAAAACCGAAGAAGGGAAAAACACAGAACTTTTGAAGGCTTTCCCCGACGAAACCGTCGTCTTCCACTGGCATGGCGACACTTTCGATCTGCCGCCGCAAGCCAAACGCCTGTTTTATTCGGAAGTCACCCCCAACCAATCGTTTGCGATTGGCACCAAAGTGCTGGCGCTGCAATGCCACCTCGAAGTAACCGAAGACGCCATCGACGGGATGCTCGACGTTTTTAGCCACCACCTCATTGACGCACCGTTTGTGCAATCGGCTGAAGAAATCCGCCGGGGCTACCAGCTAATCGAAACCAACAAGCAACTACTCTTCAGGGTGATGGATGCGTTGGATTAATTAGAAAATGCTTAACCAGCAAAACCACCAATTTCTCCTGTTATCAAATGATAATTACTCGTCCGATGGTTTGGTGGAGGCATTATCAAATGATAATTGGCCGCCCAACGCGTTGGAGAGGGCATGATCAAATGATAATTGGTCGACCAACTCCCGGGGAAGCTATTATCAAATGATAATTGCTTGTCCAATCATTTTTTGGAGGCGTTATCAAATGATAATTGCTCGCCCAACTGCCAGCGGAGCCGTTATCAAATGATCATGACCGTGCAAAACCAATTGCTCATGATCAAATGATAATTGCCTTGTCTTTGTTTATCTGCGGCCAACCCCAACCAATATTCAACTCTTGTTGATAATTACCAAATAGGAAAAGAAGCAATTAAGCATTTTAATGTTAAATTGGGAATCGAAAAGAATAAAACAACCAAGCCCGAATACCCGTGAACCGAAATCTATCTCTTGCAAAAACGAAAGCACCAAATAACGCTGAAAATTCATTGGAACGGTCGGTTGATGGAGCTTTGGGAAATCGCCGTTATAAGCGATATATAATACACCCGTCATATACACAGACGTTACCAAACATTTTGAAAGAAGAATGAAACCAAAGATTTTAATAATACTTACCGTTATTTTGACAATTGGTTCTCAATGTGCCAACGGACAGGAAATCTTTGACACCATTCGAAAATATCGGGTTGAAAGAATAAAAAAAGAAAATCCAAAATCCTTTGACTCCGAGGCAAAAGAGACAATTAATTCTGGAATCTCGGAGTTGGAAAAAGTTTTTTCAATAATAAAAAAGAAATATAAAACGGACTTTACGGTAATTGACAGTTTATTCATAATAAGTGGATATGACTTAGAGACTGGATTTTCTAACGGACGGATTTGGGATAAAAAAGGAAACGAATTCAGATTTGAGAGAAAATTCGAATTAAAAAACTTCAAGATTGAAAACGAGACACTTTCTGTAGAGAAAGTCACTCCAAAATATCTTTCAAGGGCTGAGTTTCCAATACTCCAAGACTTTGACCCATTAATTGAATTAATAGAGAAAAAAGATACATCTGAGATATTTAAACTTCAATCGGAGAACGCAACATTAAGTGGATGGAGTTATAATGTTTCGATAATAACACATTATAATGGGAAATATAAAATATTCGAATTTCCGTTGTCTAGTTTTTGGATAAAATGAAAAAACGTTTGGTAACAAATTGCAAATTGCATTGCGGGTGCAGTGGTGTGCTTTGTCTCTGCTCCTTTCTTGACCTTCATGTCCTATCGGACACTGAAGCTCTTCGAAATCCGCAACGACAACTTGCAAGTGACCGTTACCAGCAAGCAAAATAAAGCATAATGGAAACTAAGGAGATAAAATTTAAAAATAAAAAAGCAATTAGAGTCTATCCTGAGAATGATGACTTTATGACTGTAAAAGAAATGTTCAGTGATGGCAGCTGGATTGTTTATCCATTCAGATATGATGATGAGAAAGGAACAATATCTCCTAGATATGAAAACATTATCTCCATTAAGATTGATAAGAAGACAAAAGTTGAAAAAGGACTTTATCAGAATATAAATTACGGATTAGGATTTACATCCAAAGCAAGAGAAATACCAACTTATATTCAGAAAAAATTCCCAAAAGTCAAGCACATTGTGATTTCAAATAGCTTAAAGGAAAGTGATGTTAAAGGTGAAACAATATACTTTTCATTGACAGCCTTTAACAATATTATAGGGACACTCTATGGCACAAAGGACTTTCATAAAAAAGAAGTCGAAGAAAATATTGGAGCTGAGTTTTTCGGTTATTTTACAGATTTGTTTGACTATAAGGAACCAGGGTATGTTGGTGATGATATTTTTAACAGGTATCTTCCTTATGACTCATTTGAAGGTTTAACTGAAAATGATTTTAAAACAATCGAAAAAATAATAAAACACGTTCCAATAAAGGTCTCATCAAAAACTATTGTAACGACAAGGGAAACGGTTGATAAGATATATCTTGAGAACATTATTGACAAGTTTTCTGGATTAATGGAAAAATCTGTTACGACTAAAGAAGCCATTGAAAGATTAGAAAAACAGTGGCAAAAATTCTTTAAACAAAACTCATGGTTATTAGCCCAACTCTTCTATTCACCTGTGACATTGTTTGAAGATGAAGCTTATGTTGGAGGAAAAGAAGTGACTAATAAAAATGGTAAGCTAGCAGACTTTTTATATAAGAATGAGTTTGACAATGTTGCTTTAATAGAAATAAAAACGCATTTAACACCATTGATGGAATCATCTCCTTATCGTGGAACAGATGTTTTTGCGACTTCAAAAGATGTTAATGGAGGATTGAGTCAGGTTTTAAATCAACGTGATAATTTATTAAAGGAATTTCATGGACTCAGATACAAAAGTAAAGAGGACTTTGAAGCATTTAATCCTCATTGCTTATTACTTGTTGGAAAATATGAGGAATTAGATAAAGACCAAAGTAAATCTTTTGAATTATTTAGGAATAGTAACAAGGACGTTACTATTGTAACTTTCGATGAACTTGAAAAGAAAATTCAGTCGATGTACGGCATTATGACTGGAGAAATAAAAGGAAATTAATAAATGCCAGCTGGTAACAATGTATATACGTAATGCGGGGCGATTTGGTAAATTTGAGCATTAAAGCATTTAATAAACTTTGTAGCGGTTTGATAGTGAAGTGCCTTTAAATCCCGCACTACGCATATTCGAGCCGTTATGCAGCATAATAAAAACGCTATGAAACAACTTTTTACACTTTTTTTATTGACCAGTTTTTTCTTGACAGGTTACAGTCAAGATTTTAAA
>NZ_RAPN01000007.1 GCF_003610535.1 Mangrovibacterium diazotrophicum
ACATCCACATCATCCGTAGCACTACAGGCCACTCCGTTTGTCGGACTGAAGCCGGTATCCGTAACTGTTACACTGTAATTCGTGTCGCTGGTCGGACTGACGGTGATCGATGCGGTCGTTGCTCCCGTTGACCACAGATAACTGTAGCTCCCAGAACCGCCGCTTGGTGTAGCCGTAAGCGTTACCTCGTTGTCTTCATAACAGACGTAAACATCTGTTCCGGCATCAACACTGATGGCCGGGTTGACAATCACATCCACATCATCGGTAGCTGTGCAATTATTCTGATCAGTTGCACGTACATAATAGGTCATTGTTGAAGTCGGATTAACAGTAATCTGTGAACCAGTGCCTGCAGATTGACTTAAACCTGCATCGATAAACCACTCATAGGAATACCCAGGAGTACCACCGCTTGCCGCTGCTGTCAAATCTACTTCATTATCTTCATAACAAACATAAATATCTGATCCAGCATTTACCGTTAACAGCGGTGGCTGGGTAATCGTAATAACATCGGTTGTATCAGAGCTACAACTCTCAGCATCAATAACAGCTACTCGATAGCCTCCAGCCAAGAGGTTTTCAAATTTCACTGAACCCGCTGATACCTTTGTATCAAGAGAATCATTAGTTGCACTCAATAACGTATATGTATAGTCTGGATATTCTCCATCAGCTGTTGCAGTAATTGATCCCGTTGCAGTTCCATAACATTCAACGTTAGTATGTATAGCTGCCACAGTAGTTCCGACTGTTATATTTAACTGGATCGGTGGGCCGGGTATATCTTTCAACGTAGAAGGACCATTACCTGATGACCTAGTCCGGATAAATACGGTACTAATCGTATAACAAGGTTTCTCTGCCAACTTGAACAAGGCACCAATATTAACAGCTCCTTCACACCATTGATTAACATTATAGTATGGCATATTAGGAATCTCTATTGGGGTCTGCGCAACTCCACTACAGTAAGGAGTTATTGAGGCTGTTTCAGTCTGCCCAAAAGCAGGAAAAGTGACGTAGGTTTTTTCCGTATTCACGGTCGCTAAAATCGCGCCGTATGGATAACCATTTTCCGTATCAACCAAATCGGACGGTACAACATGATAACTATAAGCTGGGTTTCCTTGGCTATCCAATCCATCGTAAGTCCAACGCTGAACAATCACATTCGCATCGGCACCTCCCTGTTGGAATTCAACAGAAATCAGGTAATCATCAACTGTACGGCCACCATCCGGTCCATCGGAATGGAAATGGCCCGATGCACTACCTTCCGGAATTGAGTCAATCCACAGAGCTGCCTGCAAAAACTCAAAATCGATATAACTGCTCCCATCCGTATCCTCCCTGTCACCTGCAAAGGCACACCATAAGTCCTTTGGATTTCCCTTCTTGCCATCAATACCATATAGACTTGGGTCTCCCCAGGAAAATAAGGCACCGGCACTCTGTATCTCATTTTTGGTCGGGTTCGAGCCTTCACCCCACTTGTATGTATTCGGATCATCGTCAATTTTGGAAGAGGTGATAAAAACGGTCGGGTCTTTATTCGTAATATCATCGACATAAACGACCACCGTATCATCATCTACACCAGGAGTATATTCCGTACCTGGGGGAGGGATTGCATAAACAGTATCTCCCACAACAGTCAGCACACCGCCTCCGGGACCATCCCAGGGGCCGTTACAAAGCCCAAAATCAATATCATTCCATAAAAAAATATCACCGGAGGTGCCGAAATAATGCACCACCTGAACCCCGACAGAATCCTCTTTTTCTACAGGGGTTCCATCTGGGTAAGTTACATAAAGAACACTATCCGGATGATAGTTCGCATAAGCATTACCATCGATAGCCGTACCGTTTGCCGGAGATATTACCGGAGCAATACCCAGAATATTACCGGTAATATCACTCGTTTTCTGTGCCGTCGACGTTAAAGGTGCTAAAAACAATGTTAGTACCAGGGAAATAATCGTTAATCCACAGTACCAACATCGACTTACACTTTTCTTAGAGGGAGAGAGGTAAAGGTTCTCCATAGTTTCATGAATTTAGGATTCGATTTGTTTTTGCAATGGTTTTCAACCTTGGTTTAGTTATTTGACGATTTAAAATCGAATGCAAAAACGATTTGTATACATACAATAATTCCCTTTTTCACAGGGAATCGCAACAGAGAGTTTCGGACTTGAGAGTCTTAAAAGTTATAGCAAAAGATAGTCGAAAACCGAGCGGACTTCAATCAGGAATCTTACGGATATTTTGAGACCAAACACCTGTATAAAAAGACCTTTAAGACATTAAAATTCTCGTCCGCAAACCAACTTCAGTAAGCAATTCTGACATAAAAAAAGGAGATCGGCCTAAGCCAATCCCCTCTCAAATCATTCATTTATCATCAAACACAGGAAAGCCGGACACGCTTGCCCGGCCTTCCATTAATTCCAGAAATGATGCTCTCTACCTCTTATCAAAGTAGTTTCTTAATGAGATGACTATTCAGACTATTTCGGTCATTTCTGTTGATCGTAAATCAACTGACCATTAAGTACGGTGTCGCCCAAGGTAAACCGGTAGATATAAGCACCTGATACGATGCCATCCGGTGTATATTGAGTGACTACATTTTGTCCTTTGGTTACCTGCTGTTTCAGAATGACAGCCACTTTCTGACCGAACATGTTGAACAGTTCGATTTTGGCTGTACCATCCCGATCGGCAATAAACTCGAAGGTGATCTTATCAGAGAACGGGTTCGGATACGCGTTCACCACCGTTGCTGATTTCAGAGTTGTCAGTGTAGCTGACTCCTGAATTTCAGGACAGCTAATCGCATCTGCATAAGTACCGCTGTCGGATGATGAAGGCGGTGTAAAGCCCTCGATTTTACAGCTAACAGCATGTACAATTATCCATACCGGACCGGAAACATTCGTAAATTGGACGGTATAGCTCGTTGGCATATCCATATTTGCATCACCGAACGTGTATTGTCCCGGAGCAACCGTGTAACTTCCGTTTTTCATCGGGAACATATCACATCCGACGTTGACATGAACTTCGTCCAGGTAATACGGAGCGTTGAGCATATAAACTACCGTAACGGTATTACCTGAATAAGTGACATGAGCGGAACCAATCGAAGCGGTTATCGGATCGCAATCCGGATTTCCGGCGTAAATTGGCCAGTACTCATCTGTACCTTCCGTCAACGTGTTGGTCCAGCCCCAGTTACTAAATCCGTGATCATAGAAACATTCATTGTGATCACTGCGGGCATAAGCCGTGTTACAACTTGGATTACAAGTGTAGGTAATTATTTGCTCACAGGTTGATGAATTACCACAATCGTCGGTTGCTGTCCAGGTTCGGGTTGTTGTCCAGCCATTCAACATACTTACCGTTTCATCACTATAACTGATTAGCGGATTCGGATCGCAATTGTCTGTTGCAGTCGCCTCACCCGTATCTCCAACATCATCACAAACCGTAAACACATCAACCGGACAAGTAATTACCGGAGGTGTCATATCATAATGACGGGTAATGCGTAAGGTTTTCTGAATAGCTGCATTCAAACAGTCATCAGTGATATTGAAAGTATAATCCCGGTATTGGGTACATTCATCAACAGAACCTTCACCAACCATCACACCGTCTACCGTACCGCTCAGCTCACCACCGATTCCGCAATTGTCGGTCCAGCCGGTACTCACAGTTGTTGGCCAAGCCACATTACAGGCTGTGGCATCCCATGGTGTCGGATCTGCCAAAACAGGTGCTGTCATATCATAGTGACGGGTGATGCGTAAGGTTTTCTGAATAGCTGCATTCAAACAGTCATCGGTGATATCGAAGGTATAATCCCGGTATTGGGTACATTCATCAACAAAACCGTCGTCAACCATTACACCATCTACCGTGCCGCTCAGTTCACCGCCTATTCCGCAATTGTCGGTCCAGCCAGTACTCACAGTTGTTGGCCATGCAACATTACATGCTGTGGCATCCCATGGTGTCGGATCTGCCAAAACAGGTGCAGTTACATCATAGTGACGGGTAATGCGTAAGGTTTTCTGAATAGCT
The DNA here is from genome assembly GCF_003610535.1 of Mangrovibacterium diazotrophicum. Taxonomy (NCBI): domain Bacteria; kingdom Pseudomonadati; phylum Bacteroidota; class Bacteroidia; order Marinilabiliales; family Prolixibacteraceae; genus Mangrovibacterium; species Mangrovibacterium diazotrophicum. The sequence goes on from NZ_RAPN01000007.1 coordinate 4,102, forward strand.
GCATTCAAACAGTCATCGGTGATATCGAAAGTATAATCCCGGTATTGGGTACATTCATCAACATAACCGTCGTCAACCATTACACCATCTACCGTACCACTCAGTTCACCACCGATTCCGCAATTGTCGGTCCAGCCGGTGCTAACGGTCGTTGGCCATGCAACATTACATGCTGTGGCATCCCATGGTGTCGGATCTGCCAAAACAGGTGCAGTTACATCATAGTGACGGGTAATGCGCAGGGTTTTCTGAATAGCTGCATTCAAACAGTCATCGGTAATATCGAAAGTATAATCCCGGTATTGGGTACATTCATCAACTGAACCTTCACCAACCATCACACCATCTACCGTTCCGCTCAGTTCACCACCGATTCCGCAATTGTCAGTCCAGCCGGTGCTTACGGTTGTTGGCCATGCAACATTACAGGCTGTAGCATCCCATGGTGTCGGATCTGCCAAAACAGGTGCAGTTACATCATAGTGACGGGTAATGCGTAAGGTTTTCTGAATAGCTGCATTCAAACAGTCATCGGTAATATCGAAAGTATAATCCCGGTATTGGGTACATTCATCAACAAAACCGTCATCCACCATCACGCCATCTACCGTACCGCTGAGTTCTCCGCCGATTCCGCAATTGTCAGTCCAGCCGGTGCTTACTGTTGTTGGCCATGCAACATTACAGGCTGTAGCATCCCATGGTGTCGGATCTGCCAAAACAGGTGCAGTTACATCATAGTGACGGGTAATGCGCAAGGTTTTCTGAATCGCTGCATTCAAACAGTCATCGGTAATATCGAAAGTATAATCCCGGTATTGGGTACATTCATCAACAAAACCGTCGTCAACCATTACACCATCTACCGTACCACTCAGTTCTCCGCCGATTCCGCAATTGTCGGTCCAGCCGGTGCTAACGGTCGTTGGCCATGCAACATTACATGCTGTGGCATCCCATGGTGTCGGATCTGCCAAAACAGGTGCTGTCATATCATAGTGACGGGTAATGCGTAAGGTTTTCTGAATGGCTGCATTCAAACAGTCATCGGTAATATCGAAGGTATAATCCCGGTATTGGGTACATTCATCAACAGAACCTTCACCAACCATCACACCGTCTACCGTTCCGCTCAGTTCACCACCAATTCCACAATTGTCGGTCCAACCGGTACTAACGGTCGTTGGCCATGCAACATTACAAGCTGTAGCATCCCACGGTGTCGGATCAGCCAGAACAGGTGCTGTCATATCATAGTGACGGGTAATACGTAAGGTTTTCTGAATGGCTGCATTCAAACAGTCATCGGTGATATCGAAAGTATAATCCCGGTATTGGGTACATTCATCAACAAAACCGTCATCCACCATCACGCCATCTACCGTACCGCTGAGTTCTCCGCCGATTCCGCAATTGTCAGTCCAGCCGGTGCTTACTGTTGTTGGCCATGCAACATTACAGGCTGTAGCATCCCATGGTGTCGGATCTGCCAAAACTGGTGCAGTTACATCATAGTGACGGGTAATGCGCAAGGTTTTCTGAATGGCTGCGTTACCACAATCATCAGAAATATCGAAGGTGTAATCCCGGTATTGGGTACATTCATCAACAGAACCTTCACCAACCATCACACCGTCTACCGTACCGCTCAGTTCACCACCAATTCCACAATTGTCGGTCCAGCCGGTGCTCACCGTTGTTGGCCAAGCCACATTACATGCTGTGGCATCCCATGGTGTCGGATCTGCCAGAACAGGCGCTGTTTCATCAGCATGAACTGTAAATGTTGCAGTACAAGAATCTTTCTTTCCACAGAAATCCTGGACAACATACTTATATTCCAATGAAACACCTGCACATGTCGGGTTTGCCGGCAATGTCGGGAATGCTCCTGAAATTTTAGTTACAGGTGCTGTGCCTCCGGTATATTGGAAGCCCAAAATCCATTCATTATAAGCATCGGTAATCGCAGTATTACTGGTACATTCAGGTAAATCAGGATCTGATGGACAGATCGCAACCGGCGGATCCGGTTGGATATTAATCTGAGCCGGTGGTCCCGGGATATCTTTCAACTCGGAAGTCCCAGATTCACCAGATGTTCTGGTTCGTGTAAAAATAGTACTCAGTGTGAAACATGGGTCCGAAGCCAGATCAAATACAGAACTGAGGTTAATGGCACCTTCACACCACTGGTTTACTTTATAATAAGGCATATCTTCGACCAGACCAATATTCGGGAAAACATGATCTTCAGTTTGCCCAAAAGCGGGAAAATGGACATATGTTTTCTCGGTATTTACCGTTGCCAGAATTGTACCAGGCGTGTATGCCCATTCGTTATACTGCCAGGTTCCGCCAACAAACTCCCATCTGTAGGTCATTACGTTAGCAACCGGACCACCATTAACAAACTCAACAGTTACCAAAATATCTCCTTCGGTACGCCCTCCTGTTTCCGCGGGTGCAGCAGTCGTAAACTTACCAAAATAGAATCCTTTGGCATCAACACCAAGAGTATCCATATACAACGGGACCTGCAGAAATTCGAAGTCGATATAACTGCTCCCATTTATGGCTTGCCGGTCGGCTGCCCAGGAAACCCAAATATCATCATCAAGGGTAGGAATTTCGGGAGTGCTCAAAGAAGCATCCCCCCTCGTAATAATCACACCAGCATTTTGGATTTCATTTTTATTCGGAGCTGATCCGACACCCCATTCATAGGTGTTCGGGTTGTCGTTAATTTTGTTCGATGAAGTAAAAATCGTAGAGTCTTTGTTGCCAACTCCATCAAAATAGCGGACTAATTGGAAGTCATCAACAACGCTGGTCCAGTCATGAGGAACAGCATATGGCGGTGCAGGAATGATATCATATACACCTCCACCACCATTGAAAGGATAAACGTCGTCCCAACGAAAGATGTCACCCGAAGTAGTGCTCACAACTCCGTAGTTTGCGTAAGCATCCCCATCAATCGTAGTACCATTGGTAGGAGCTTTTACCGGAACAACCCCAAGCACGTTTCCTGTAACCTGGGCCGTTACCGTTATAGGTATCGAAAACAATGCCAGCATCAGAAACACAAGCCCCAGACGCCAACATCGATGATAACCTTTCAGAGTAGAATTAAAGTAAAAATTCTCCATAGTAACATGAATTTAGATTTCAATTTCACTGCAATTCATTCAGAACTTTCTTCATCTTCATATAGGTTGAGAAAAAATTACAGGTAATGATTTAGCAGAAACAAATGCCCTTTTCACGAGGGATTATAGCAGAGAATTTCGATCACAGGGGGGCTTTAAAATCAACTCAAAAAGGTAGTCAAAAACGGCTCTGACTTCAATCAGGATTGTTCCTGATTTTTGAGAACAGAGACCAAATACCAGAGTTCCTCTGTTGGTTTGAATCCTCTGCATTCAATCATATACAACCGATTTCATCGAAACAAAAAAAAGGGATCGGCCTGTGCCAATCCCCTCTTCAAATAACGATCAATTTATCGTCGAACTCATGGAAGCCGGACACTCTTGCCCGGCTTCCGCTGTGTTTTAAAAGCGTTATATCCTACTTCCTTTCAAAGTAGTTTACTACTGAAATGAAAACGGGTGGTTCTCATTTCTTTTCGGTATAGTTCAACTTGCCGCTTACGACCGTCACACCTAACTTAAACTGGTAAATATAAGTTCCAGTGACGATGCCATCCGGCAGATAATCAACTTGCACCTCTTCTCCAGCAGTTACCTGCTGCCTCAGGATCGACGCTACTTTTTGACCATACAGGTTGTACAGGTCAATTTTTGCCAATCCATCCCGATTCGCCGTAAATTTAAAGGTGGCATAGTCGTCAAACGGATTCGGGAATACTTGTAAATCCACTTCATTGGGCTCAGTTGGGTTCTCCGTTTCAATAGCGCCAGAACCGCTTTCCTCCGGTTGCAAATTACAATCAATACCCAAGTCCATTGGATCAAATCCGTCAGCATAGACCGGTCCTTCAGACTCGCCGCAAGCACAAACTTTTTCACAAGTTACTGCGTGAGCGATAATGTAGAATCCGCCCTGAACGTTGTCGAACTCAGCTGTCAGGCCATTCACATGGTCTAAGCTTCCGGCATTAAAGGTGAATTGTCCCGGAGCAACTGTTGGCGTACCGTTCTTCGTCGGATATGGCTCGCAGCCCACATAAATATGCGCTTCGCTCATGGCGTAACCATCCGCAATTTGATATTCAACAGTTACAGTACCTCCCGAGTAAGTGACGATTACATGACCTACCAATGCTCCTTTATCAACCATACACTGAGCAGCACCGGCATACAACGGTAAGGTATACTCACCTTCAGCGGTAATCAAGTTCGTCCATCCCCAGCGACTGAATCCATCATCCAGGAAGCAGCGGGCGTCAGACTCATAATCTCCGTCGAGTTTCGCAATAGCAGTTTCACAATTGTCGTATTTAGAAGACTCTTTGGTGACGTAGATCGTCTTTTCAGCAGAATTATCACACTCGTCGGTAATTGAGAAAGTGTAGGCGTAAACCGTGTCGCATTCTGTTGCACTGTAGAATTCTCCAATGGCAGTAACCTCACCGCCTTCAGAGCAGTTGTCAGTCCATGGAAGAATAAGTTCGTACGGCAGATCCTCGTTACAAACGGCATAATCCTCACCTCCAACAATTACCGGTGCGGTCATATCGTAGTGACGAAGTACGCGGATTACAACTTCATCGGCGGCGTTACCACAGTCATCCGTTGCATTGAAGCTGTAG
>NZ_RAPN01000008.1:0-3254 GCF_003610535.1 Mangrovibacterium diazotrophicum
ATAAAAAAACCCTGTGCTCTGTCGAACACAGGGTTTGTTAAAGATGGCGACGACCTACTCTCCCACATAAATGCAGTACCATCGGCGCTGGCGGGCTTAACTTCTCTGTTCGGAATGGGAAGAGGTGGAACCCCGCCGCTATAATCACCTAAATTCGTGAGGAATGGTTGTAGTGTATCAAAACACTACCCCAACACTTAAATACGTTTAAACATACCGGGAAAATAAGAATACTTACCAAATATCATATACAGTCTTAAAAAACCTAAGGGAAAGTCTTCGGGTAATTAGTACTGCTCGGCTATGACGTCACCGCCTTTACACCTGCAGCCTATCAACGTTGTCGTCTCCAACGACCCTTAAAGGAAATCTCATCTTGAGGGAGGCTTCGTGCTTAGATGCTTTCAGCACTTATCCCTTCCATACATAGCTACTCAGCAATGCCCCTGGCGAGACAACTGATACACTAGAGGTATGTCCACCGCGGTCCTCTCGTACTAGCAGCAGGTCCTCTCAAATTTCCAACGCCCACAACAGATAGGGACCGAACTGTCTCACGACGTTCTGAACCCAGCTCGCGTGCCACTTTAATGGGCGAACAGCCCAACCCTTGGGACCTTCTCCAGCCCCAGGATGTGACGAGCCGACATCGAGGTGCCAAACCGCTCCGTCGATATGAGCTCTTGGGAGCGATCAGCCTGTTATCCCCGGAGTACCTTTTATCCTTTGAGCGATGGCCCTTCCATACGGAACCACCGGATCACTATGCCCTAGTTTCCTACCTGATCGACTTGTCAGTCTCACAGTCAAGCACCCTTATACCATTACACTCTGCTGACGGTTACCAATCGTCATGAGGGTACCTTTGGGAGCCTCCGTTACTCTTTTGGAGGCGACCACCCCAGTCAAACTACCCACCACACACTGTCCTCTCGTTAGAGAGTTAGGTCCCGAGTAAGCAAAGGGACGTATTTCAAGGATGGCTCCACAAGTCCTGGCGAACCCGCTTCATAGCCTCCGTCCTATCCTACACATCACTTACCCAGAATCAATGTGAAGTTGCAGTAAAGGTTCACGGGGTCTTTCCGTCCCGTTGCGGGTAATCGGCATCTTCACCGATACTACAATTTCACCGAGCTCATGGCCGAGACAGTGTCCACATCGTTACACCATTCGTGCAGGTCGGAACTTACCCGACAAGGAATTTCGCTACCTTAGGACCGTTATAGTTACGGCCGCCGTTTACCGGGGCTTCATTTCAATGCTTCTCTTGCGATAACATCCCCACTTAACCTTCCGGCACCGGGCAGGTGTCAGGCCTTATACATCATCTTTCGATTTAGCAAAGCCATGTGTTTTTGATAAACAGTCGCATGGACCTTTTTACTGCGGCTCTACCGGAGTAGAGCGACCCTTCTCCCGAAGTTACGGGTCGATTTTGCCTAGTTCCTTAGCCATGAATCACTCGAGCGCCTCAGGATTCTCTCCTTGACTACCTGTGTCGGTTTGCGGTACGGGTGTCTTATACCTGAAGCTTAGAGGGTTTTCTCGGAAGCCCTTAGGATCACTATCCGATTGTCCGAAGACTCTCGGTACTGTCAGGTTTCAGCTCAAAGCACGGATTTGCCTATGCTTCTCAAAACTTACGCCCTTTAACGTACTATTCCGTCAGTACGCGGATCTTTCATCACTTCGTTACCCCATCGCAGTATAAAACAGTATCGGAATATTAACCGATCATCCATCGAGTTCGCCTCTCGGCTACCCCTTAGGCCCCGACTAACCCTGATCCGATTAACGTTGATCAGGAAACCTTAGTCTATCGGCGAGCAGGTTTCTCGCCTGCTTTGTCGTTACTTATGCCTACATTTGCTTTTCCAAACGCTCCAGCATACCTCACAGTACACCTTCAACGCAAGATTGGAATGCTCCCCTACCATAAATCCATAGCTTCGGTGGTATATTTGATGCCCGATTATTATCCACGCCCGATCGCTCGACTAGTGAGCTGTTACGCACTCTTTAAATGAATGGCTGCTTCCAAGCCAACATCCTAGCTGTCTATGCAATCAGACCTCGTTTAACCAACTTAATATACACTTGGGGACCTTAGCTGATGGTCTGGGTTCTTTCCCTCTCGGACACGGACCTTAGCACCCATGCCCTCACTGCCGTGAAGCATCTTATAGCATTCGGAGTTTGTCTGGATTTGATAGGCGGTGAAGCCCTCGCGTCCAATCAGTAGCTCTACCTCTATAAGACTCAAACACGACGCTGCACCTAAATGCATTTCGGGGAGTACGAGCTATTTCCCAGTTTGATTGGCCTTTCACCCCTACCCACAGTTCATCCAAGAGCTTTTCAACGCTCCCTGGTTCGGTCCTCCATTTTGTGTTACCAAAACTTCAACCTGACCATGGGTAGATCACAAAGGTTTCGCGTCTAGCGCCACTGACTAATAACGCCCTATTCAGACTCGCTTTCGCTTCGGCTCCGGACCTGAAGTCCTTAACCTCGCCAGTGACGACTAACTCGTAGGCTCATTATGCAAAAGGCACGCTGTCACACCCAAAAGGATGCTCCAACCGCTTGTAAGCGTACGGTTTCAGGTACTATTTCACTCCGTTATTCACGGTGCTTTTCACCTTTCCCTCACGGTACTTGTTCACTATCGGTCTCTCATGAGTATTTAGCCTTACCGGATGGTCCCGGCAGATTCAGACAGGATTTCACGTGTCCCGCCCTACTCAGGATACCACTATCTTGTTAACAACGTACATATACAGGACTATCACCTTCTATGGTTAAACTTTCCAGTTTATTCTATTTAATGTTAACGCAAATGTCGTGGTCCTACAACCCCACCATTGCCGAAACAATGATGGTTTAGGCTGTTCCCCGTTCGCTCGCCACTACTTAGGGAATCACTTTTGTTTTCTTTTCCTCCAGGTACTTAGATGTTTCAGTTCCCTGGGTTAGCTTCCAATATGATTGGATACTCCTTGCGGAGTGGGTTGTCCCATTCGGATATCTGCGGATCAATTCGTATTTGCCAATCCCCGCAGCTTTTCGCAGCTTATCACGTCCTTCATCGCCTATGAGAGCCAAGGCATCCCCCGTACGCCCTTAATAACTTTCTCCTTACTTGTTAGTCATATATCTCTATATAACCTAATTTTGATTCTTTAAGGTTGAATACAAATATTCTTTCGTATTCTTATTTCTTTTTCCCAATATGTCAAAGAACTTTAAAG
>NZ_RAPN01000008.1:3559-5524 GCF_003610535.1 Mangrovibacterium diazotrophicum
TTTTGGTGGAGAATAAGGGAGTCGAACCCTTGACCTCTAGAATGCAAATCTAGCGCTCTAGCCAACTGAGCTAATCCCCCGTGTTTGTTCAAATTCCAAACCTTTAATTTCCAAATTCCAAAATTTGTTATTTGGAGTTTTATCGTTTGGCATTTGCCTTGGCAGTAGTCCCGCCCAGACTTGAACTGGGGACCTCTACATTATCAGTGTAGCGCTCTAACCAGCTGAGCTACGGGACTGTCTTTATGCTTCAAGCGTTGCTTTAAGCTATTAGCTTGTAAGCTGACAGCTTTTCCGCGTGTGCTCTCTTCTAGTATATGTTTTAAAAAGGTAGAGATAAAGTAATTTGCTTTAAAACAAATTCAAACATTCAAGCCTTCAGTCTTTCCTGAACAGCTCCAGAAAGGAGGTGTTCCAGCCACACCTTCCGGTACGGCTACCTTGTTACGACTTAACCCCAGTTACGAGTTTTACCCTAGGCCGCTCCTTGCGGTTACAGACTTCAGGTACCCCCCACTTCCATGGTTTGACGGGCGGTGTGTACAAGGCCCGGGAACGTATTCACCGCGCCATGGCTGATGCGCGATTACTAGCGAATCCAGCTTCACGAAGTCGGGTTGCAGACTTCGATCCGAACTGAGACCAGCTTTAGAGATTAGCATCTTGTCACCAAGTAGCTGCCCTTTGTACTGGCCATTGTAACACGTGTGTAGCCCTGGACATAAGGGCCGTGCTGATTTGACGTCATCCCCACCTTCCTCTCACCTTACGGTGGCAGTCCCGCTAGAGTCCCCAGCATAACCTGATGGTAACTAACGGTAAGGGTTGCGCTCGTTATGGGACTTAACCCGACACCTCACGGCACGAGCTGACGACAACCATGCAGCACCTTGAAGAGTGTCCGAAGAAAACCACCTTTCGGCAGCTGTCACTCCCCATTTAAGCCCAGGTAAGGTTCCTCGCGTATCATCGAATTAAACCACATGTTCCTCCGCTTGTGCGGGCCCCCGTCAATTCCTTTGAGTTTCACCGTTGCCGGCGTACTCCCCAGGTGGCTCACTTAATGCTTTCGCTTGGCCGCTTGCAATATATCGCAAACAGCGAGTGAGCATCGTTTACGGCGTGGACTACCAGGGTATCTAATCCTGTTCGCTCCCCACGCTTTCGTACCTCAGCGTCAGTGACAGTTTAGTAAGCTGCCTTCGCAATCGGAGTTCTGTGTAATATCTAAGCATTTCACCGCTACACTACACATTCCGCCTACCTCAACTGTACTCAAGCCCATCAGTATCAATGGCAATTTTACGGTTAAGCCGCAAACTTTCACCACTGACTTAACAGGCCGCCTACGTACCCTTTAAACCCAATGAATCCGGATAACGCTTGCATCCTCCGTATTACCGCGGCTGCTGGCACGGAGTTAGCCGATGCTTATTCGTATACTACCGTCAAATCCCTACACGTAGGAACCATTCTTGGTATACAAAAGAAGTTTACAATCCATAGGACATTCTTCCTTCACGCGGGATGGCTGGTTCAGGCTTGCGCCCATTGACCAATATTCCTCACTGCTGCCTCCCGTAGGAGTCTGGTCCGTGTCTCAGTACCAGTGTGGGGGATCATCCTCTCAGAACCCCTAGACATCGTAGTCTTGGTGAGCCGTTACCTCACCAACTAACTAATGTCACGCATGCCCATCTCTAACCGCCGGAGCTTTAATAATTAAATGATGCCATCCAATTATACTATGGGGTATTAATCCGTCTTTCAACGGGCTATCCCCCTGTTAGAGGCAGGTTGCATACGCGTTACGCACCCGTGCGCCGCTCTCATCACCCGAAAGTGAATCCCGCTCGACTTGCATGTGTTAGGCCTCCCGCTAGCGTTCATCCTGAGCCAGGATCAAACTCTTCGTTGTAAATAAAATTGTTATAATCTTGTCTAGCTCTTATTCAGGAATCTTAC
>NZ_RAPN01000009.1 GCF_003610535.1 Mangrovibacterium diazotrophicum
GACTGCCGGAGCAACTTTATCTTCGACTGTTACAACTGCAGTGCATGTTGATACGTTTCCGTTGACATCAGTTACAGTCAGTTCAACATTATTGGTTCCGACGTTATCACAAGTGAATGTGTAATTATCGATTACGCTGGAAGCAATACCACAAGCATCTGATGCTGATTTTGTAACATCGGCTGCGGTGATGGAAACATTGCCTGTTTCATCCAGCTGAACGGTGATGTTCTGGCATTCGATAGCCGGGGCAACTTTATCTTCAACGGTAACAACTGCTGTGCAGCTTGATACGTTTCCGTTGACATCCGTTACCGTCAGTTCAACATTATTGGGTCCGACATTATCACAAGTGAATGTGTAATTATCGATTACGCTGGAAGCAATACCACAAGCATCTGATGCTGATTTTGTAACATCGGCTGCGGTGATGGAAACATTGCCTGTTTCATCCAGCTGAACGGTGATGTTCTGGCATTCGACTGCCGGAGCAACTTTATCTTCGACTGTTACAACTGCAGTGCATGTTGATACGTTTCCGTTAACATCTGTTACTGTCAGCTCAACATTATTGGTTCCGACGTTATCACAAGTGAATGTGTCATTACCAATTACGCTGGAAGCAATACCACAAGCATCTGATGCTGATTTTGTAACATCGGTTGCGGTGATGGAAACATTGCCTGTTTCATCCAGCTGAACGGTGATGTTCTGGCATTCGATAGCCGGGGCAACTTTATCTTCAACGGTAACAACTGCTGTGCAGCTTGATACGTTTCCGTTGACATCAGTTACAGTCAGTTCAACATTATTGGGTCCGACGTTATCACAAGTGAATGTGTAATTATCGATTACGCTGGAAGCAATACCACAAGCATCTGATGCTGATTTTGTAACATCGGTTGCGGTGATGGAAACATTGCCTGTTTCATCCAGCTGAACGGTGATGTTCTGGCATTCGACTGCCGGGGCAACTTTATCTTCAACGGTAACAACTGCAGTGCATGTTGATACGTTTCCGTTAACATCTGTTACTGTCAGCTCAACATTATTGGTTCCGACGTTATCACAAGTGAATGTGTCATTATCGATTACACTGGAAGTAATACCACAAGCATCTGATGCTGATTTTGTAACATCGGCTGCTGTAATGGAAACATTGCCTGTTTCGTCCAGCTGAACGGTGATGTTCTGGCATTCGACTGCCGGAGCAACTTTATCTTCGACTGTTACAACTGCAGTGCATGTTGATACGTTTCCGTT
>NZ_RAPN01000010.1 GCF_003610535.1 Mangrovibacterium diazotrophicum
CAGTTGTTACCGTTGAAGATAAAGTTGCCCCGGCTATCGAATGCCAGAACATCACCGTTCAGCTGGATGAAACAGGCAATGTTTCCATCACCGCAACCGATGTTACAAAATCAGCATCAGATGCTTGTGGTATTGCTTCCAGTGTAATCGATAATGACACATTCACTTGTGATAACGTCGGACCCAATAATGTTGAATTGACTGTAACTGATGTCAACGGAAACGCATCAAGCTGCACAGCAGTTGTTACCGTTGAAGATAAAGTTGCCCCGGCTATCGAATGCCAGAACATCACCGTTCAGGCGGATGAAACAGGCAATGTTTCCATCACCGCAGCCGATGTTACAAAATCAGCATCAGATGCTTGTGGTATTGCTTCCAGTGTAATCGATAATGACACATTCACTTGTGATAACGTCGGACCCAATAATGTTGAACTGACTGTAACTGATGTCAACGGAAACGTATCAAGCTGCACGGCAGTTGTTACCGTTGAAGATAAAGTTGCCCCGGCTATCGAATGCCAGAACATCACAGTACAGCTGGATGAAACAGGCAATGTTTCCATCACCGCAGCCGATGTTACAAAATCAGCATCAGATGCTTGTGGTATTGCTTCCAGCGTAATCGATAATGACACATTCACTTGTGATAACGTCGGACCCAATAATGTTGAACTGACTGTAACTGATGTCAACGGAAACGTATCAACATGCACTGCAGTTGTAACAGTCGAAGATAAAGTTGCTCCGGCAGTCGAATGCCAGAACATCACCGTTCAGCTGGACGAAACAGGCAATGTTTCCATTACAGCAGCCGATGTTACAAAATCAGCATCAGATGCTTGTGGTATTACTTCCAGTGTAATCGATAATGACACATTCACTTGTGATAACGTCGGAACCAATAATGTTGAGCTGACAGTAACAGATGTTAACGGAAACGTATCAACATGCACTGCAGTTGTAACAGTCGAAGATAAAGTTGCTCCGGCAGTCGAATGCCAGAACATCACCGTTCAGCTGGACGA